>CAZTOM010000147.1:2467-4021 GCA_964615555.1 uncultured Actinomycetaceae bacterium | reverse complement strand
GCTGGACGTAACTTGCCCCCGGCCCCACAAGGGCGAACACTGGGGCCGTGCGAGATGAGGTAGCCACCGAGGTCCAGGTCCCCAAGGAGGCGTGGGCTGCCCTGTGGGCGCTCGTGCTCGGGTTCTTCATGATCCTGGTGGACTCCACCATCGTCTCGGTGGCGATGCCGGCGCTCATGGCCGCGTTCGATGCCAACATCACCCACGTGGCGTGGGTGACCTCCGCCTACCTGCTCGCCTACGCGGTCCCGCTGCTCACCATGGGCCGGCTCGGGGACCGGATCGGGCCCAAGCGGGTCTACATGGCCGGGCTGGTGGTGTTCACGCTCGCCTCCCTCGCGTGCGGGCTCGCACCCTCGATGCCGGTGTTGATCGGCGCGCGGCTGGTCCAGGGCCTTGGCGCCGCCATGATGACGCCGCAGACGATGGCCGTGATCACCCGGACGTTCCCGGCCGAACGCCGCGGGGGCGCGATGGCGATCTGGGGTGCCACCGCCGGAATCGCCACGCTCGCGGGCCCGATCATCGGCGGCCTCCTCATCGACGCCGCCGGCTGGCGCTGGATCTTCTACATCAACATCCCCGTGGGGATCCTCGCGCTCTACCTCGCGTGGCGCCTGGTGCCGCGCCTGCAGACCCACTCCCGCCGCTTCGACTGGCTGGGGGTGGCCCTGTCCGCCCTCGGCCTCTTCTGCGCCGTATTCGCCATCCAGGAGGGCGACACCTTCGACTGGGGCCAGATCTGGGGACCCATCTCCGTCCCGCTGCTGCTGGGACTCGGCTCCGTGCTCCTGGTGGTGTTCATCTGGTGGCAGGCCAGCCAGCGCGGGGAGCCGCTGGTCCCGCTCTCCTTGTTCCGGGACCGCAACTTCTCCGTGGCCAACCTCGCGATCTCCACGGTGGGCTTCTCCGTGACCGCCATGATCTTCCCGTTCATGCTCTACGCCCAGCTCGTGCGAGGCTTCTCACCTACGCAGGCCGCCCTCCTGCTGGCGCCGCAGGCCGTGATTTCGATCGTGCTCGCCCCGGTCGCCGGCAGGCTGGTGGACCGCCACCACCCGCGCACCATGACCACGATCGGGCTGACCGGGTTCACGATCTCCCTCCTGCTGTTCTTCCTGGTGCTGCGCGCCGAGACCCCCATCTGGCAGATCCTCGCCGTGGCCACCCTCATGGGGGCCTCCCAGTCCTTCACGTTCGGGCCCCTGTCCACCTCCGCCAACCGGAACCTGCCCATGCACCTGGCCGGTGGCGGCTCGGGCGTCTTCAACACCACGCGTCAGATGGGGGCCGTGGTGGGCTCGGCCGCGATCGCGGTGCTCATGCAGATGCGGATCGCCGCGAACGTGGGCGGCAGCGGCGAGATGCCCCCGGTGGAGGGTATGGGGGCGGGCCTCCCGCCCGCGATCCAGGGCCCCATGGCCGACGCCTTCGCCGAGTCCATGCTCCTGCCCGCCGCCGTGGTGGCCCTCGGCATCATCGCCGTCCTCTTCTTCGAGAACAGCCGCCACCTCATGGCCCGCACCGAGGCTGGCGCCCGCCCCGCGTAGGCCT
>CAZTOM010000147.1:0-2367 GCA_964615555.1 uncultured Actinomycetaceae bacterium | reverse complement strand
GCCCGCACCGAGGCTGGCGCCCGCCCCGCGTAGGCCTCGGGCGCGTCAGCCTAGAGCCGCGCGAGGTTCACGCTGCCCACCACCACGCGGTCCTCCGCCGCAGAGGCGTCCACGTCCACGCGCACGTTCAGGAACCAGTCGCCGTCCCCGTGCGGATCGTCCAGGCGCTGCTTCACGATCCACGCGGCCCCCGTCCCCTCCGACGGCGCGTCCAGCCCTGCGAGCTCGAACTCGGCCTGGTCCGGGGCGCCGATGAACTCCACCATGCCCGCGGCGCGCGCCTCCGGGCCGGTCCCCAGCCAGTCGTGCTCCTCCCAGTACGGCGCGAGCGCGTCCTCCCAGCGCCCCGCCGTCCAGCCCACCAGCCCGTCCCGCTCCCCGAGCGCCGCGTAGTCCTCGCGCGCGAGCTCCTCCACCCGCTCCATGAGCGCGTTACGGACCCTCACCCGGAACGCGTGCGGGTTCGCGGTGATCGCAACCCGGCCGTCGTCGTCGGCCCCGAACGCACGCTCCTCCCCACCGCCGCCCGACGACGCAACCTGCGTTCCGTCGTCGGCGATCCTGGCCTGCAGGCTCGCCCACTCGTCGAGGAGCGAGGAGTCGACGGCGCGCACCAGGGTGGCGAGCCACGTGGTGATCTCGGCGAGCTCGGGGGTGCGGGCCTCGGGTGGGACGGAGTTGGCGAGGGCGCGGAAGGCGTCCGAGAGGTAGCGCAGGACCACGCCCTCGGAGCGGCCGAGCTGGTAGCGGGCGATGAGGTCCGTGAAGGTCATGGCGTGCTCCACCATCTCGCGGACCACGGACTTCGGCTGGATCTCGAACTCGAGGGCCCACGGGTTGGTGCGCACGTAGGAGGCGAGGGCGGCGTGGAGCAGCTCGGCGAGCGGCTGCGGCCAGCTCACGTCCTCGAGGGCCTCCATGCGCTGCTCGTAGTCGAGTCCCTCGGCCTTCATGGCGGCCACGGCCTCGCCCTTCGCCTCGTTGCGCTGCGCGTACAGGACCGGTGAGGGGTTCTCGAGCGTGGACTCGATCACGGAGACCACGTCCAGCGCATAGGTCTCGGACTCCGGGTCCAGCAGGGTGATCGCGGCAAGCGCGAAGGGGGAGAGGGGGGAGTTCAGGGCGAAGCGGTCCGGCACCTCCACGGCGAGGCGCAGGCGGGGCGTGCCCTCCGCGCGGGCCTGGGCGGAGGAGACGTGCTCCACCACCTCCGCCTGGCGCAGGGCCCGGTAGATGTGGGCCAGGCGGCGGAAGTGGGGGTTCGCGTCGGTGGGGGCGTCATGGGTGTCCCCGAGCAGGCCCACGAGGTGGGGGAGGGGGTCCCCGGGGCGGGCCAGGATGTCCAGCACCATGGCGTGGGTGACGCGGAACTGGGAGGTGAGGCGCTCCGGTTCGGAGTCCCGGAGGCGCTCGAAGGTGGCCTCAGTCCAGTTGACCTGGCCCTCCGGGGCCTTCTTGCGCACAATCTTGCGGCGCTTGCGCTCATCGTCCCCGGCCTTGGCCAGCGCCTTCGCGTTCTCGATCACGTGGTCCGGGGCCTGGACCACCACGAGGCCCGCGGTGTCGTACCCGGCGCGGCCGGCGCGGCCGGCGATCTGGTGGAACTCCCGCGCGGACAGGTGGCGCATGCGCTCGCCGTCGAACTTGGTGAGCGCGGTGAGGACCACGGTCCGGATGGGCACGTTGATGCCCACCCCCAGCGTGTCCGTGCCGCAGATGACGGGCAGGAGGCCCTCCTGGGCGAGCTGCTCCACGAGCCGGCGGTAGCGCGGCAGCATCCCGTCGTGGTGCACCCCGATCCCGAGCCGCAGCAGCCGGGACAGGGTGGCGCCGAAGCCCGATCCGAAGCGGAAGTCCCCGAGGCGGGCGGCGATCCGGTCCCGGTGCTCCCGGTCCGCCACGGAGACGGAGGTGAGGGACTGGGCGCGCTCCACGGCCTCGCGCTGGGAGAAGTGCACCACGTAGGCCGGTGCCTTGCCGGTCTCCACGAGCCGGGTAAGCACGTCCGGCAGCGGGGTGACGGAATACTCGAACGTGAGGGGCACGGGCCGCTCCGCGCCGGTGATGGTGGCCACCTCCCGGCCGGTGCGGCGCTCCAGGTCCTCTGCGAAGAAGTCCGTGTTCCCCAGCGTGGCCGAGAGCAGCACGAACTGCGGCTTTTTCAACTCCAGGAGCGGCACCTGCCACGCCCACCCGCGGTCCGGCTCGGCGTAGAAGTGGAACTCGTCCATCACGGCCACGCCGATGTCCAGGTCATCGCCCTCCCGCAGCGCCTGGTTGGCGAGGATCTCCGCCGTACAGCAGATAATGGGCGCATCCCCGTTCACGGAGCCGTCCCCGGTCACCAGTCCCACGTTGGCGGCGCCG
>CAZTOM010000146.1:0-6524 GCA_964615555.1 uncultured Actinomycetaceae bacterium | reverse complement strand
AAGGACATCCACAACATCGACTGGCCCGTGCTGTGGCTGGTGGCCGGCGGTATCGCGCTCGGCCTCGGTGTGGGCGCCACGGGACTGGACGCCTGGCTGCTCGGCTCCGTGGACTGGGCCTCCATGCCCACGGTGGCAGTGGTGGGCCTGCTGGTGCTCATGGGATTCGCCATGGCGAACGTCATCTCGCACTCCGCCTCCGCCAACCTCCTCGTCCCGCTCGCGCTGTCCTTCTCCGGCATGATCGGGATCGACATGGCGATGATCGCCGTGGTGCTCGCCCTCTCGACCTCGCTCGGTATGTCCATGCCGATCTCCACGCCCCCCAACGCGATCGCGTACGCCACCGGCCACGTGCCGCTGAAGTCCATGGCCGTCACCGGCCTCGTGGTGGGAATCGGCGGCGCCCTACTCCTCGCGTTCGTCATGCCGCCCCTGTGGACGGCCCTCGGCCTGCTCTGATCCCATGGACGTCTCCTACACCCTGCCCCTCGTGGTGGTGATCGGTTCACCCCCACGCGCCTCCATGGCCGCGAACGAGATCTCGGACGTGGTGGCGGGCCATGCGGACGTGGCCTCGGCCCGGGGGCCGGCGGAGATGGCAGCCCTCACCCGGGAGGACGCCCGCCAGGTGGCCGTTGCCGTGATCGTGGCGGACGACCTCAACGTGGACGAGACCCTCGAGGAGCTCACCGGCCTCGGCGCGTTCGACATCGACGACGTGCGGATCGTGGTGGTCTCCTGGAAGTCCGAGCACCACGACATGACCCGGGCCGTGGACTCCGGTCGCCTCCACTCCGTGGTGGCCCACCCCACCGAGGGGATCGTGGGCTGGATGGTGGCATCCGAGGTGCGCGGCTGGCTCGTGGACCACGCCCACGACGCCCTCACCCTCCCCGCAGAACCCAACGCCCCGGGCGGCCAGAGCGCCCTGCTGGAGATGCTGTACGCCAGCGAGGAGGTGCTGGTGGAGCGCCTCATGGAGTGGGTGGAGCGGGCCCTCGGGGCCCGCGCGGTCCTCCACCTGCCGGAGGGGACCCGCCTGACCCGCCAGGGCATGAGCGTGGACGGCGTCTACGTGGTGCTCAAGGGCAGCGTGGCACTGCACCGCCAGGCAGGCCGCGAGGTCCTCCTCCTGCACCACGCCTCCACCGGTCCCGTGGTGGGGCTCGTGGCCCTCACCAGCCGCAGCGAGGCCCACTTCACCTCCACCGCCACCACGGACCTCGAGGTGGTCCACCTCTCCATCGAGCAACTCGACCGGGCCCTGCGCCTCACGCCCCAGCTCGGTATCGTGCTCGCCTCCCTCTCGATGCGGGCCCTCACCGGGCGCCTCCTGCGCTCCGAGGAGCTCCAGTTCGAGCGCAACGAGCTCAACCGCCAGCTGGAGGCCGAGCGCACCCGCCTCACCGAGGCGCTCCGGGCCCTCGAGGAGGCCCGGCTCGAGCTGGTCTCCCAGGCCCGCTTCGCCACGCTCGGTGAGCTCTCCGCAGGCGTGGCCCACGAGCTCAACAACCCGGTGGCCGCCATCCAGGGGGTGGCCGGCCACATCCACTCCGACCTCTCCCACCTCCTTACGGGGCACCCGGAGGAGTCCCTGCTGCGCGAGGTCCTCCAGGCCGTCTCCCAGCGCTCCTCGGTCCCCACCTCCGTCCAACGCGCCGCCCGCCGCGAGATCGAGAAGGCCACGCAGGACCCGGAGTTCGCCTGGGGGATCGTGGGCTCCGGGGTTGCGGACGCGGACCTCGCGATCCGCGCCCAGCACAGCGCCCCCACAGCCGCCCTCGGGGCAGCGGGGCTGGCCAGCGCGTCGCGCAACATCGAGGTGGCCACGGCCCGCATCTCCGAGCTGGTGCACTCGCTGCGCGCCTACTCCCGCCCCGAGACGGAGCTCGAGGAGCACGTGGATGTGCACGTCACGATCGACGACACGCTCCACCTGCTCTCCCACCGCCTGCGCGACGTGGAGGTGGTGCGCGAGTTCGGCGTGCTCCCGGAGATCACCGCCCGCCCCTCCCAGCTCGGCCAGGTGTGGACCAACATCATCGTCAACGCCGTGGACGCCCTCGGGGGCCCCGGCCAGATCGAGATCACCACGTCCGCGCCGGACGAGCACACGGTGCGCGTGGTGATTGCGGACAACGGCCCCGGGATCCCACCCGACGTACTTCCCCGGATATTCGAGCCCAGATTCAGTACGAAGAAGGGCACGGTTCGCTACGGTCTTGGACTGGGAATGGGCATCTCCCGGCGTATCGTGGAAGAGCACGGCGGAACCCTCACCGCCCAGTCCGAGCCCGGTTGCACAGAAATGACAGTGACGCTCCCAGTAGCGGGGCCGACCAAGGAGGAAGAATGAAGCTCGCAGTTCTCGTGGTTGAGGACGAGGCCCCGGTCCGCGCCGCACTGGCACGCGACCTCGCCTCCTTTGCGTCCACGGTCCGCATCGAGATGGCGGAGGACGTGGAGGACGCGAAGGCCGTGGTGGAGGAGATCACCGCCGACGGCGATGTGGTGGCCCTCATGCTCTCCGACCACCGCCTGCCCGGCATGAGCGGGGTGGACTACCTCATCGAGTGCGCCTCGGACCCCAAGCTCTCCCGCGCACGCAAGGTGCTGGTGACGGGCCAGGCCGGCCACGAGGACACGATCCGGGCCATCAACCTGGCGCACATCAACCGCTACATCGCGAAGCCGTGGCACATCGACGTGCTGCAGGAGACCGTGCGCGACCAGCTCACCGACTTCGTGCTGGACAACGGCATCAACCCGCTGCCCTACCTGCAGGTCCTCGACTCGGCCCGCGCGATGGACGCGCTGCGCCAGAGCACGGACGGCTGGGGTATGTGACCGTAGGCTGGGGCGCATGGCAGATTCACAACGCGCCCGCCGCCTCGCCGAGCAGATCAAGGTGATCGTGGCCCGGATGCTGGAGTCCCGTATCAAGGACCCGCGTCTGGGCTTCGTCACCGTGACCGATTCCCGGGTCACCGGGGACCTGCAGCACGCCACCATCTACTACACGGTCTACGGGGACGAGAAGGAGCGCGCGGACACCGCCGCCGCCCTCGCGTCCGCCACTGGCGTGATCCGCTCGGAGGTGGGCCGCCAGACGGGCATCCGCCTCACCCCCACCGTCACGTTCGTGCCCGATTCCGTGCCGGAGGCCGCCGCCGCCCTCGAGGAGAAGCTGCGCGAGGTGCGGGCCCGGGACGCCGAACTCGCCGCCGCCTCCACCGGCGCCGCCTACGCCGGTGACGCCGACCCCTACCGCCGCCCCGCCCAGGACGAGGAGTTCGACGAGGCGGACCCCACACACGAGGCGGACCCCACACACGAGGCGGACCCCGCACACCCGGCGGACCGCACGGACGAGGACGTGTGACCGACCCGCTCGGACTCCTCCTGGTGGACAAGCCGGGGGGCCTGACCTCGCATGACGTGGTGGCCCGCACCCGTCGCGCGCTGGGCACGAAGAAGGTGGGCCACGCGGGCACGCTGGACCCGATGGCCACCGGCCTGCTCGTGTTGGGGGTGGGCCGCGCCACCCGCCTGCTCACCTACCTCGTGGGGGTGGACAAGGAGTACCGCGCCACGATCCGGCTGGGCCAGTCCACGCTCACCGACGACGCCGAGGGCGAGGTCACCTCTGCCCCCGGCGCCACCCGCGTGGAGGACTCCCGGCTGGATGAGGGGCTCGCCGCGCTCACGGGGGCCATCCTCCAGGTGCCCTCCGCCGTCTCCGCGATCAAGGTGGACGGGAAGCGCTCCTACGCCCGCGTGCGCGCCGGCGAGGAGGTGGACCTCCCGCCCCGCCCGGTCACCGTCCACTCGATCTCCCGCTCCGCGCCCCGCCCCTCGACGGCGGAGGATGGCACCCACGTCACGGACGTGGACGTTGTGGTCGCCTGCTCGTCGGGCACCTACGTGCGCGCGCTCGCCCGGGACCTCGGTGCCAGCCTCGGCGTGGGCGGCCACCTCACCGCCCTGCGCCGCACCCGCGTGGGCCCCTTCCGCGTGGAGGACTCCCACCCGCTCGATTCCCTCACGACGGCGGAGCCCGGCGTGGCGGCACGCCTCCTGCTGCCGCTCGGGCCGGCCTGCCGGGCTCTCTTCCCTGCGCTCGAGCTGGACGCCGGGCTTGCCCGGGAACTGCGCTACGGGCGCGGTGTGCCGCCCGCGCCGGGGGAGGGGATCTGGGCCGCGTTCGACCCGGAGGGGGCCGTGATCGGGCTTGTGGAGAACCGCGGGGAGCGGGCGCGTCCCGTCCTGGTGCTGGACCCTGCTTAGAATTCTGGGAGACCCATGTTCGTGAACGAAGGAGAGACCATGAGCGGTTGCGGATGCGGTGGCCACGGCCACGGACGGACCAAGGCGCCCGCGGCGCAGGCCGGCGCCCCCGCACCGGGGCAGGACGGGGCACCTGCTGCGGCAGGGGCCGGGCAGCGCGGCTGCGGCTGCGGCGGCCACGGACACGGACGCGTGCAGGAGCGCGCGGAGGTGCGGGCCGAGGGCCGTGAGGAGCTCGGACTCGCCGCCGTGGGCAAGCCCGGGCACGGACGGGCTGCCGGGGGAGAGGCTGGCCAGGGCGCACCGGCCCAGGGTGAGAAGCGCGGCGGCGGCTGCGGGTGCGGCGGCCACTGAATGCGCGTCTGGGATGGAGTTGGTGAGGTTCCGGACCTCACCGGTTCCGTGGTCACGATCGGGATGTTCGCGGGCATGCACCGCGGGCACCAGGAGGTGGTCCGCGAGACCGTGGACCAGGCCCGGAGGCTCGCGGTGCCCTCCGTTGCCATCACGTTCACCCCGCACCCTGTGGTGGTCCACCACCCCGACCGCGAACTGATCCAGCTTGCCTCGAGCGCGCAGCGCGTGGCGAACCTCGCCGCCGCCGGCCTCGATGCGGTGCTGCTGATCAGCTACGACCTTGACTTCGCGGCCTCCAGCCCGGAGGACTTCGTGCGCGAGTACCTCGTGGAGGTGCTGCGCGCCCGCGCGGTGGTGGTGGGCGAGGACGCCCGGTTCGGGCACAAGAACTCCGGGGATGCCCACCTCATGCGCGAGATCGGGGAGAAGTACGGCTTCACCACCACGATCGTCACGGACATCCGCGATCCGATCTCCGGGCGCCGCTGGTCCTCCACCTGGGTGCGCGAGGCACTCGCCGAGGGGGACGTGGCCACTGCGGGCATGGTGCTCGGGAGGCCGCACTCGGTGCGCGGCGAGGTGGTGCACGGCGCCAAGCGCGGCCGCGAACTCGGGTACCCCACCGCGAACCTCGAGACCGAGGCGATCGGCGTGGTCCCCGCAGACGGCGTGTACGCGGGATGGCTCGTGGACGGGGGCACCCGCTACCCGGCCGCGATCTCCGTGGGCACCAATCCCCACTTCGACGGCGTGCACCGCACCGTGGAGGCCCACGTGATCGGCCGGCGGGACCTCGACCTGTACGGGCACGTGGTCACCGTTGAGTTCACCGACTACCTGCGCCCCATGATGACCTTCGACGGACTGGACGGCCTGCTCACGCAGATGGCTGCGGACGTGGACCGCGCGGCGGACCTGCTCGGCGTGCCACGCCCCGCACCCGCCCAGCCGGCCCGCGTGGACCCGCTCGGCTGAGGCGGAAGGCGGGCTCCGCCGTCGTGCCGGACGTGGGGCAGCCGCCCCCGCTGGGACCCGCCGCCGAGTGCGGAAGGCGGGCTCCGCCGTCGTGAGCGGACTCACGATGCGGTGGGGAGGCGGGGGAGTGGCTGGCTGATACGATGATCGGTGCCGTATTTGATCGGCCACGGATTGTCGTGCCCGGGTGGATGTGCCCCGGCGCTCTGTGCAACGAGAACATGAAGGAGAACCTGTGGCGCTTGCCAAGGACGTGAAGGACCAGATCATCGCCGAGTACGCGACCCACGAGGGCGACACCGGTTCCCCGGAGGTGCAGATCGCGCTGCTCTCGCGGCGTATCAAGGACCTCACCGAGCACTTCAAGACCCACAAGCACGACCACCACTCGCGTCGTGGCCTGATGCTGCTGGTCGGCCAGCGCCGCCGGCTGCTCGGCTACCTCGCGGACGTGGACATCGAGCGCTACCGTGCGCTGATCGAGCGTCTGGGCCTTCGCCGCTAGGACGAACACGGCCGGCCCCCAGGGGCCGGCCGTCGCCATAACTGCATACTGAGAGAGAAACCCGTACAAGAACCGCGATTGACCGCCGGTCCTCGGTAGTGGCTTCCGGAACACGCGTCCGTGAGCTTCGACTGATGGCCGGGAGGGCACGCGGACGAAGCAGAACGGAGGGAAACCCCTATGGAGGGTCCCGAGATCAAGTTCGCCGAAGTGACCATCGACAATGGGTCGTTCGGCACCCGTACCATCCGATTCGAGACCGGCCGGCTCGCACGCCAGGCCGCGGGCTCGGCTGTCGTGTACCTGGACGAGGACACCATGCTCCTGTCCGCCACGGCCGTGTCCAACCGCCCGAAGGACCACTTCGACTTCTTCCCGCTGACCGTGGACGTGGAGG
>CAZTOM010000145.1:1211-6550 GCA_964615555.1 uncultured Actinomycetaceae bacterium | reverse complement strand
ACCGCACCTTCCGCTGGGACCCCGCCGCTCGCCGGGGTGCCGCGGCTGGGGGCACGGACGTGGTGGGCGGTTGTGGTGGTGGGCCTGGTGGGCCAGATCGCGTGGACGATCGAGAACATGTACCTCAACCTGTTCGTCTACGAGCGCATCTCCCCGCAACCCGCGGTGATCGCGGTGATGGTGGCCGTCTCCGCGGTCGCGGCCACGGTGGCGGCCATGCTGGTGGGCGCGTGGTCCGACCGGGTGGGCCGGCGCCGGCCGTTCGTGGCGATCGGGTACGTGGTCTGGGGACTGCTGACCGCCGCGTTCGGCCTGTTCGCCGGGGACGACGGCGGAGCCTCCGCTGCGGTGGCGGGCGTGGGTTTCGCCGTGGCCGGGATCATCGCACTGGACGCCGTGATGTCCATCTTCGGCGCCGGGGCGAACGACGGGGCCTTCAACGCCTGGGTCACCGACTCCACGGTGCCCGCCAACCGCGGCCGGGTGGACGGGGTGCTGTCCGTGTTCCCCCTGCTCTCCATGCTGCTGGTGTTCGGGGTGCTGGACCCGCTCACGCAGGCGGGGAACTGGGTGGGGTTCTTCGGGATCGTGGGCGCCGTGACCTCGCTCGCAGGCGTGGCGGCCTGGTTCCTCATGGACGACCGCGGCGTGCCAGCGCGCGACGCCCCGCCGCTGCGCGCGATCCTGGACGAACTGCGCCCCGCCGCCGTGCGGGCGAACCCGGTGCTCTACGTGACGCTCGCGATCATGGCGGCGCTCGGGATCGCCTCCCAGGTGTTCCTGCCCTACCTCATCATCTACCTGCAGCGGTTCCTGGCCGTGCCCTACGCGGTGGTCCTGGGCGTGGTGCTGATCGTGGCCTCCGTGCTCACCATGGTGGGCGGCCGCGTGATGGACCGCGTGGGGAAGGACCCCTACTTCCTGCCCGTGGTGGCCCTGTTCGCGGTGGGCCTGCTGGTGTTCTGGGTGGCCCGGGACCTGGGCTTCGTGATCCTCGCCGGGATCGTGGCCATGACCGGGATGCTCTCCTGCAACGCCACGGTGGCCGCCATGGTGCGCGACGCCACCCCGCTGGACCGCGCCGGGGTCATCCAGGGGCTGCGGATGATCGCGCTCGTGCTGGTCCCCATGGTGATCGGCCCGGCGATCGGGGCCGCGGTGATCTCCGGGGCCGGGCAGACCTACGAGGACCTCGGCGTGGTGAAGCCGGTGCCCGGCCCGGAAATCTTCCCGGTGGCGGCAGCGGTGCTGGTGGTGAGCGTGCCGGTGCTGTGGTGGTGGAGGAGGCGGCTGCTGCTCCGGGCGGTTTCCGGGGATCGCGATGTCAGCGCGTCTCTGGCAGGTCGTCATCGATCATCGGGCCGCTCACAGCCATGAACCCGGAGCCCACCAGCACCACCGCGGAGGCGGCGAGTCCGATGAGCGGCACATGCCAGGTGCCGAACACGTCCAGGGCCACGCCCACCAGGAGGGGCCCGGTCCCGGCCACCACGTAGCCCACCGACTGCACGAACGCCGAGACCTGCATGGTGACCCGGTAGTCCCGGGTGCGGGCATTGATGAGCGCGATCGCCGTGGGGAAGGAACCACCGGAGATCCCCAGCAGCACCGCCCAGAGCCACGGCACCGTGGTGGGGAAGTAGAGGAGCCCCAGGAAGCCGGCCATGCCGCAGGTGCCGAGCACCAGGATGATCGGGCGCAGGTCCCGCATCCGCGCCACGAGCGCCGGCATCACGAACCCGGATGGGATCCCGAACGCGAGCAGGATCGAGGTCATGATCCCCGCCTGCGCGTGCCCGAGCCCGCCATCGCGGTAGGCCTGCGCCATCCATCCGAACAGCACGTACGCGTGCATCGACTGCGTCCCGAAGAACACCGCCAGTGCCACCGCGGTGCGGCTGCGGAGCAACTGGCCGAGCCGGACGCTCGGCACCGGTGGCTGCACCACCGGGACTTCGCCACCCGCCTCGGGGTCCACCACCGGATCGCCCGAACCGGACCGCTCGGCGGCACGGTCCCACACAACGAGGGCCACCCACGGGATCAGGGCGAGCGCCGCCGTCGCCCCCCACGCGCCGATCGAGGCGCGCCAGCCGCCCGGGAGCTGGACCAGCCAGCCGGCGAGCGCCGCCGGGAGGGTGGCGCCGATGGCGAGGGCCACGGTGTACAGGCCCGTCATGCGGGCGGTGTGCAGCCCGAAGTTGGCCTTGATGAACGGCGGCACCAGCACATTGCCCACGGCCATCCCCGCGATCGCGAGGAGGGTGAGGGCGAGGAAGGAGTACTGATCGCCCACGAACGCGCGCGCGAGCAACCCCACGGCCACCAGCGCGAGCGCCCCGGTCAGCGCGCGGGACAACCCCAGACGCGCCCCAAGCCCTGCCGCGAACACCCCGAACACGGCGAAGCCGAACCCGGGCAGGGCCGTCAGGAGGCCGGCGAAGGTGCCGCCGAAGCCGAGGTCGCGCTGGATCTCCGCCAGCACCGGACCCACCGAGGTGGCAGCGGGCCGCAACTGGATCGCCATCGCGAACAGCGCGATCACCAGGAACGCGTTGCCGGGGCGCCAGATGTTGCGGGCAGGTGGAGAGGGCATCGTGCTGATCGTACGACGGACTCTGTCAGCCGCGTACGGGAGGATTGGACCATGAGCCGAATCACCCCGTGGGGCGAGGAGATCCTGGCAGCGCTCGCCGCCCACCGCGCCGCGTCCAAGGCGCGCGAGCCCGAGCCCGGCCCCGCCGCCGAGGCCAACTCCCCCGTCCCGCTCCCGGAGTACCCGCGGCCCCAACTGCGCCGCGGCTCCTACCTGAACCTCAACGGGCTGTGGGACTACGCGGTGACGGCCACGGCCACCCCGCCCGCGCCGCACGCCTGGGACGGCCAGGTCCTGGTACCCTTCCCACCCGAGTCCGAGCTCTCCGGCGCGCACCTCCCCGAACCCCTGCAGCCGGACCAGCACCTCTGGTACCGCCGCCCCCTGGCCATCCCGGAGGGTTTCAACGTGGGCCGCGTCTGGCTGCACTTCGGCGCCGTGGACCAGCTCTGCGAGGTCCGCGTGGACGGCCGCCTGCTCGCCCGCCACCAGGGCGGCTACCTGCCCTTCCGCGTGGACGTCACCGAGTTCGCGGACGGCGCCGCGCACGAGCTCACCCTCCACGTCCGCGACCTCACCGATACCTCCTGGCTCTCCCGCGGCAAGCAGGCCCTCTCCCCGGGCGGCATCTGGTACACCCCCCACTCCGGCATCTGGCAGACCGTCTGGCTCGAGTCCGTCCCACAGGCGGCGGTGGAGGGCCTGGTCATCGAGCCGCACCTTGCGGAGGGCGCCTTGGAGGTGGAGGTCACGACGACGGCGCCCGCCCCCGTCGAGGTGCTCCTCCTCGCGTCGTGGTCGCCACAGGAGGGTGGGCACGGGGACAGGCTGGCCCACGCGGCGGGCGAGTCCGTGGTCCCTGGGGCGGCGGACGAGTCCAGCGGCAGGGGAGTGGCTGGGGGCAACGGGCGGGCGGCGTCGTCGGACCCGGTGAGGGGCGAGGGGAGCGGGTGGGGGCGGGTGCGGCTGCGCCTCGAGGTGCCCCACGTGCGCCCGTGGAGCCCGGAGGACCCGCACCTGTACGGGCTGCGCGTGCGCGTGGGCGAGGACGTGGTGGAGTCCTACGCGGCGATGCGGTCGGTGGGGCTGGGGGAGCGGGCGGACGGGACGCCGGTGCTGCTGCTGAACGGCGCGCCGTACTTCCACGCGGGTGTGCTGGACCAGGGGTACTGGCCAGATTCGCTGGTGACGCCGCCGAGTGACGCGGCGATGGTGTGGGACATCCAGACCATGAAGGACCTGGGCTACACGATGCTGCGCAAGCACATCAAGATCGAGCCGCTGCGCTGGTACATGCACGCGGACCGGCTGGGGATGCTGGTGTGGCAGGACTTCGTGAACGGGGGCGGGCGGTACCGCAGGTCAGTGGTGCAGGTGCCCGCCGTGGTGAGTGCGCACGTGGACGATTCGCGCCACCGGCTGTTCGCGCGGGAGTCGGCGGAGGGGCGGGCCGACTACTGGCGGGAGGCCGTGGAGAGCGTGTGGCTGCTGCGGAACGCTCCCTCGATCGTGTGCTGGGTGCCGTTCAACGAGGGCTGGGGCCAGTTCGACGCCGCGCTGGTGGCCGATGCGGTGCGTGGGTGGGATCCCGGCCGGCTGATCGACCACGCCTCCGGCTGGCATGACCAGGGCGCGGGTGACGTGTTCTCCCCGCACATCTACTTCCGGGCCATCCGGGCCTACGGGGACTGGGGTGCGGACGGGCGCGCGGTGGTGGTCTCGGAGTATGGGGGCTACGCGCTGCGCCTGGAGGGGCACGAGTTCTCCGAGCGGGAGTTCGGGTACCGCAAGTACCGCAGCGGCGGGGAGCTCACCGCGGCGTGGGAGGCGCTGCACCTGGAGCAGATCGTGCCAGCGGTGGAAAAGGGGCTGGCGGGGTTCGTGTACACGCAGGTCTCGGACGTGGAGGACGAGCTGAACGGGCTTGTCACCGCAGACCGGACCGTGGTGAAGGTGGACGCGGACGTGCAGCGGGCGGTGAACGCTGCTGTGCGCGAGGAGTTCGGGCGCGCGGTTGGCGGCGCGGGGGGTGGGTTGCGCGGCACCGATCATGGCGGCGCGGGCGCGGAAGGAGAGTCGATGGACCGATTTGACCTGCTGGGTGCCCTCCTCACGGGAGACCCGACCAGGATCGTGCACGGCCGCGGT
This sequence comes from uncultured Actinomycetaceae bacterium, assembly GCA_964615555.1. Classification (GTDB taxonomy): domain Bacteria; phylum Actinomycetota; class Actinomycetes; order Actinomycetales; family Actinomycetaceae; genus JAAZBW01. The sequence goes on along the minus strand of CAZTOM010000145.1, from coordinate 1,806 downwards.
GTGGTGGAGGCTTCCGAGGGCGAGGCCCCGAGCCGCGAGCAGGTGCGGGAGGCCGAGGTCAGCGCGGCCACCCGATTCGACGCGCTCGAGATGGACCCGCAGGGTTCGTCATTCTTGAGGTGGATGGCCAGCTCCGCTCCGGCGGCCGGTTCACACTGCCCACCATCGGAGAGCTCCGCAGCGCGGTGGGGGCCGGGGGTCACACGGGACGCCCCGCCCTCTCGGTGCTGCTGGGGGCCACGCCGGTCACGGACATCGGGGCGCTCCTCGCCGTTCGTGGAGGAGATGGTGGCCCGGCACGGCGGCACGATCGTGAACGTGCTCCGGCCGTAGGGGCGGCCCGTTACCGGAGGATTGCGACGGCGCTGCACGAGCGCGACGCGCCGCTACCGCACGATCTCGAAGTGTGGGTAGCTCGCGGCCGCGCCCTTGTTCTCCACGGCCCGCGCGCCCGCGCGCCCCGGGTCCATGGTCGCTGAAGATGCCCTTGGCGCCACCAACCAGAGCACCCAAGGCTCGCAACTTGACGGCCTCGGGGTACCCGACCCTTCCGCAGTTGGCCCCGGGCGTTCTCAGTATTGATTCCGCGGCCCTC
>CAZTOM010000145.1:0-1201 GCA_964615555.1 uncultured Actinomycetaceae bacterium | reverse complement strand
TAGTGCCTGAATCAACATGCAAGCAGGAGTCCGTTCGCTCGCTGTCCCCTGAACTACTCGGTGGCCCCCCGGACGGTTTGTGCGTTGAGTACCGAGTTGGCAAGAGAATCAGCGACTTTCGGCGAGTCATCGTTGATATCGGGACCAAAGAACTTGATCACATACATGTCCTCGTTCGAGGTGTTCACGTACTCGATCGGCTGAAGTGCCCTCTCGTGGACTACTAGCAACTCGTCGCGGCCAGGTCGCCCACCCGAGACTTCGATACCGCCGATCGTCCCTGCTCCGCGCCATACCAGTATGTTGAACACGCCCTTCTCACTTGCTGTGTATCGGGCTCCGGGTGCGAGCCTCAGCCGCTTGCCAGAGAACTTATCCCCGCCGTAGAAGATCCAGGCTTCGCTGACACCTTCTGAATTGTGGAACTCCAGAGGGTTGATGTGGTGATTCTCGTAGAACTGTGGATCTCCGTTCCGCTCCCAGTCAATCCATGCCATGAGCGCGGCTTCGGCTAGCGTTTCGCGGTCATGTGAGCACACGTCTTTGTAGAGCAGTTCCTTGTCTATGATCTGCCCGTTGTTCAGCGCTTGGAACATCGCCAACGTGTCTGAGTCCTCTTGAAGTTCGATCGTCACCGCAGTTCCCGGACCGTGGAGAATCCCGGAAGGGATGTAGAAGCCCTCTTCGGGGAACTGTTGGTAGGCCTTGGAGACCTTGAGGATGTCGTCTGAGTCCCAGCGGCGCATCGGCTCGAGAAGCGCCTCCTCCAGCCGATGCTCCGCTATGTAACTGTGGAATCCGAGGAATGTCTCGGGGTGCTTGCCCATGGGTACGTCGGGGGGAAAGTAGTACGCCTCATCCTTGGAGCGTCGTCCCACCTTGTCCGCCTCCGACTGCGGAGGATGGATGTGATAGGGAATTCGTCCTCCGTAGTCGTAGATCTTTGCGAGTCGCCCGAGGCTCTCATGACTCGCCGCGTAATCTGCGCCCATGATGAGATCACCTGCTGCCTCGATCGCATCAACGAGGTTGATCCGTAATCCATCCTCCCCACGGATATGGCTGATGCCTTCGTCCTCCGGGCCGATTCGGTTATCCGCGTGGGTGACGGAGGCTAGCCAGCGCTCACAGATGAACCCGCGCTCTCCCACGTCGTATTCGTCCTCTGTCAACCCCATCCTTTTCCCAGGTGCTAGCCAGT
>CAZTOM010000144.1:0-6598 GCA_964615555.1 uncultured Actinomycetaceae bacterium | reverse complement strand
ACTTGGCCACATGGCCGGCGTAGGCGGCCGTTCCGCAGGCCACCACGAGGATCTTGGTGATGCGGCGGAGCACGGCGGGATCGAGGCGGAGCTCGTCCAGTTCGAGGTGGCCGCGGTGGTCGAGGCGTCCCAGCAGGGTGTCGGCCACGGCCTTCGGCTGGTCGTGGATCTCCTTCTCCATGAACGTGGGGTACCCTCCCTTCACCGCGGCCGAGGCCTCCCAGTCCACGGTGTACTCGGTGTTCTCCACGGGTGTGCCCCCGAAGTCGGTGACCGTGACGTCCGTTGCGGTGATGGTGACGATCTGGTCCTGTCCCAGTTCGAGCGCACGGTTGGTGCGCGAGATGAAGGCGGCCACATCGGACCCGAGGAAGTTCTCCCCCTCCCCCAGCCCGACGACGAGGGGCGAGTTGCGCCGCGCACCCACCACGGTCCCGGGGCTGGCTGCCTCCACCGCCAGCAGCGTGAAGGCTCCCGTGAGGCGGGCGACGACGGCGCGCATCGCGGCGGTGAGGTCTCCGTGCGCAGGCAGGGCCCGGGCCAGAAGGTGGGCCACCACCTCGGTATCCGTGTCCGAGCGGAAGGTGGTGCCCTGGGCCTCCAACTCCTCCCGGAGCGCGTGGAAGTTCTCGATGATCCCGTTGTGGACCACCGCCACGGTGCCGTCCTCGGACAGGTGCGGGTGCGCGTTCTCGTTAGTGGGGCGCCCGTGTGTGGCCCAGCGGGTGTGCCCGATCCCGGCGGTGGCGTCCGGGAGCGGATCGTCCGCGAGGGCGTCGCGGAGGTTCTCCAGCTTGCCCGCGCGCTTCGCGGAGGCGACGCCCTGCGGGGTCACCAGCGCCACGCCCGCGGAGTCGTAGCCGCGGTACTCGAGGCGGGCAAGGCCCTCGAGAAGCACCTCGAGGGGAGTGGTGGACGGGGTCGGGGGGCCGGCGTAGCCGACGATGCCGCACATGGTAGAAGTGTAAAGTGCGCGGCCGGGCGGATCACGGCCACGCGCCCACGCGCGGGAGGGGAAAGTGCGGTCCCCGCTGCCACGCGCCAGGGCCCGGCCCCGCCCCGCTCCCGGCGGGAAGTGGCAGAATCGGGCGGGTGGCAGAGAATTCCTCCCCGTTCGTCGAGTTCGACCGCGAGCAGTGGTCCGCACTCGCCGCATCCGCCCCCCTCCCCCTGACCGATGAGGACGTGCTGCGGCTCCGCGCCCTGGGCGATCCGATCGACCTGGAGGAGGTGGACACGATCCTGAGGCCACTCACCGCGCTGCTCTCCCTCTACCGCGGCGCCATGGCGGGCCTGCACTCGGCCACCGACCGGTTCCTCGGCTCCGGCGGGCAGGGAAACGGCGCACGCCCCACCCCCTACGTGATCGGGGTGGCGGGTTCCGTGGCCGTGGGCAAGTCCTCCATCTCCCGCATCCTGCGCGAGCTCATGAGCCGGTTCCCGGATATCCCCCGGGTCCAGCTCGTGACCACGGATGGGTTCCTCTACCCCAACGCGGAGCTGGAGCGGCGCGGCCTCATGCAGCGCAAGGGCTTCCCAGAGTCCTTCGATCGCCGCGCCCTCCTCCGGTTCGTGCAGCAGGTGAAATCGGGTGCCGAGGTGGTGCGTGCCCCGGTCTACTCCCACCTCACCTACGACATCGTGGAGGACGAGTACGTGGAGGTGCGCCAGCCCGAGGTGCTCATCCTCGAGGGCCTCAACCTCCTCCAGCCCCCCATGCCCGGTGCCTACTCACCCCTGGTGGTCTCAGACTTCTTCGATTTCTCCATCTACGTCCACGCCCAGCCGGAGGACGTGAAGAACTGGTACATCCAGCGCTTCCTGAAGCTGCGGGAGACCGCATTCGCGAACCCGGAGAGCTACTTCCACAAGTACGCCATGCTCAGCGACGGCCAGGCCATCTCCGAGGCCTCGCGCATCTGGGACACCATCAACGCCCCGAACCTCCTGGCCAACATCGCCCCCACCCGGGGCCGGGCCACCCTGGTCCTCTCCAAGGACGCCGAGCACCGGATGCGGAAGATGCGCCTGCGAAAGATCTAGGCCGCACGAGTTGCATGCGCCTGCGGAAAACCTAGGCCGCAGGGGTCCCATCCGCCTCCGCCTCGGCCGATGCCCGCCGCTCCTTCCTCTGGTGCCGCCAGGCCGCCACGCGGTCGATGACCACGCCCATCAGCACCCCGAGGGCCACGCCCACCACCACGGAGAGCACCGGGTGGTCCTTCAGGTAGGCACCCGCGGCGATGCCCAGCAGGGTGGAGTAGAGCGCCCAGAGCACCACGGCCACGGCATCGATCTCCATGAAGCGGCGCCGGGGGAAGCCCATGGCGCCGGCGGAGATGTTTACCGCAATCCGGCCGCCCGGCACGAACCGGCCGGCGATGAGGAGGGGGGCCGGGCGGCGGAAGATCACCCGGTTGGCCCGGGCCACGAGCTCGGCGCCCTTCCCGGAGTTGAGGAACGGGATCCTCGCGATCGGGATCCTCCGGCCGATCGTGAAGGCGATCTGGTCACCGATGAACGCGCCGAGCGCGGCGGCGGGCACCAGGAGCCACAGGGGCGGACCGGTGCCGGCCACGGAGAGCGCGGCGATGGCGATCACCACGGACTCGGAGGGGACGGGCGGGAAGAAGCCATCGATCGTGGCCAGCAGGATGAGGACCGGCAGAATCCACGGCCCGTCCACGAGCGAGACGATCACCTGGTCGAGCGCCTCCACCCACTCGAGGAAGGTGCGGATCAGGTCCACGGGTGTCCCGGATCAGAGTGCGAGGCGCTCGCGCACCACGTCCGCGAGGCGCTCGGCCACGCCGTCGGCCTCCTCCTGGGAGGCGGCCTCCACCATCACGCGCACCAGCGGTTCGGTGCCGGAGGGCCGCAGGAGCACCCGGCCGGTCTCCCCCAGGAGCTGCTCGGCGGCCGCCACGGCCGCGGCCACGCCCTCGTCGCTGCCCGCGCGGGACTTGTCCACGCCCTTCACGTTCACCAGCGTCTGGGGCAGGCGCCGCACCACGGAGGCGAGGTCCTTGAGGGGCTGGCCAGTGCGGGCAATGCGCGCGGCTATCAGGAGGGCGGTGAGGATGCCGTCCCCGGTGGTGGCGTGGCGGGAGTCGATGATGTGGCCGGACTGCTCCCCGCCCAGCGTGTAGCCGCCCTCGAGCATGGCCTCCAGCACATAGCGGTCCCCCACGGCCGTCTGCACGGTGGTGATACCCGCCTCCTTCATGGCCAGGAGGAGCCCCAGGTTGGACATCACCGTCACCACGAGCGTGTCGTGGGCCAGTTCGCCGCGCTCGTGCAGGTCGATCGCGAGCATACCCATGATCTGGTCCCCGTCCACCAGGGTGCCCTCGGCGTCAACCGCGAGGCAGCGGTCGGCGTCGCCGTCGAAGGCCACTCCCAGGTCTGCGCCGGAGGCGCGCGTGATGGACTGGAGCTGCTCCGGGTGGGTGGAGCCGCAGTTCTCGTTGATGTTGGTGCCGTCCGGGGAGGCATTGATGACGATCACGTCTGCCCCCGCCTCGCGCAGCGCAAGCGGTCCCACCACGGAGGCGGCGCCGTTGGCGCAGTCCACGGCGATCGTGAGGCCGTCCAGGTCCGCGCCCACGGCGGAGATCAGGTGCTCCAGGTAGCGGCGGTCCCCGCTTGTGTCATCCTTCAGGATGCGGCCCACGTCCTCGCCGATCGGCCTGTCCCAGTCGGTACCCACGAGCGCGGCGATCTCGTCCTCGATCTCGTCGTCCAGCTTGTAGCCGCCGCGGGCGATGAACTTGATCCCGTTGTCCTCCATGGGGTTGTGGGAGGCGGAGATGACCACGCCCAGGTCCACGTCCGTGGCTTGGGTGAGGTAGGCGATGGCCGGGGTGGGAAGCACACCGGCGCGGATCACGTCCACGCCGGCGGAGGCGAGGCCTGCGGAGATCGCAGCGGAGAGGAACTCCCCGGAGAGGCGCGTGTCCCGGCCCACCACGGCCCGCGCGAGGCTGGTGCCGTCCCGCTGGCCGAACGCCCGTGCCGCGGCCACCCCGAGGTCCAGGGCGAGCTCCGCCGTGATGTCGCGGTTCGCGAGCCCCCTGACGCCGTCCGTTCCGAAGATGCGGGACATGTCTTTCTCCTCTGGTCTGCCTGAGTGCATCGTAGACACGAGCGACGCCCCGCCGTCGTCAGACGGGCGGGGCGTCGCTCACGGTGCAAGCATCAGCGCTTGGAGTACTGCGGAGCCTTACGGGCCTTCTTGAGTCCGGCCTTCTTGCGCTCCACCGCACGGGCGTCACGCGTGAGGAACCCGGCCTTCTTCAGGGTCTCGCGGTTCGCGTCACGATCAATCTCGTTCAGCGCGCGGGAGATGCCCATACGCATCGCGCCGGCCTGGCCGGAGATGCCGCCGCCGTGGATGCGGGCGATCACGTCGAAGCGGTCCTCGAGGCCGAGGAGCACGAACGGGGAGTTCACGAGCTGCTGGTGCAGCTTGTTCGGGAAGTACTCCTCGAGGCTGCGGCCGTTGATCGTCCACTGGCCGGTGCCCGGCACGAGCCGGACGCGGGCGATGGCCTCCTTGCGGCGGCCGGTGCCACCGCCGGGGGCGGACATCGACTGGCCGTGGGTGGCCTTCTCGGTGACGGTTTCAGAGGTGTAGCTGGTGAGCTCCTCGCCCTCCAGCAGGGTCTCGGGGGTGGTCTGTGCCACGGTTCTCCTAAATGTGCGAGGCGCGAGCTACTGCTGCGCCACCTGGGTGATCTCGAAGGACTCGGGCTGCTGCGCCGCGTGCGGGTGGTTCGGGCCCGCGTAGACCTTCAGCTTCTTGAGCTGGGTGCGCCCCAGCGTGTTCTTGGGGAGCATCCCCGCGATGGCCTTCTCCACCAGGCGCTCGGGGCGCTTGGACAGCATCTCGGCTGTGTTGACGGCGCGCAGGCCACCCGGGTACCCGGAGTGGCGGTAGTGCATCGTCTTCTCGGCCTTCTCGCCAGTGAGGGCGATCTTCTCCGCGTTGACGATGATGACGAAGTCACCGGTGTCCACGTGCGGGGCGAAGGTCGGCTTGTGCTTCCCACGGAGCAGGACGGCGGCCTGGGATGCCAGGCGGCCAAGGACCACATCGGTGGCGTCGATGACGTACCACTTCTTCTCGATGTCGCCCGGCTTGGGTGTAAACGTACGCAACTTGGGTGCCTTTTCTACAGTGGTGAGCCGGCGCATGGCTTGTCCGCCGGATCGTGCCTTGACATTGTGGCTGCGAGGCCCGCCCTCGGCGAGTGGGAATAAGCACCGGGGCATGCGAAATCGCAACGCGATCCAGACTACCGGCGCGCCGCGCGGCCGGTCAAAGCCGCAAAGCCGACTGTGAGTGACATCGCAGTGGCAGAATCGTGTCATGACCACCGACGACTCCTTCCTCGATGACCACACCTTCCTCGGCGATGGCCAGCCGGACACGCTCGAGCAGCGCCTCGCCCGGGAGCTGCCCGACCACGGGAATGGCGACGTGCCCTTCGAGAGGCAACCGGACGCCGTCGGGGAGCTGGTGGCCGAGCCGCACGAGGGCGAGGACGACGACGACCACGAGGAGCAGGACATCCTCGCCAAGGAGGCGGGCCCCGCCCGCGAAGACGCCCCCGCGGAGCAAGCCGCGATGCACGTCATGGACCTCGAGGAGGCCGCCGAGCCCGAGGAGGACTACTCCGCGTTCGAGTCCCACGCGGACGAGGATGAGGAGTCGGACGAGGGGGACGAGGCCGAGGAGGGCGAGGTGGTCCTCGGCGGCTTCGACGTGGACGGCGACGGCGAGGCCGACCGCCCGTTCATCGGGCGCGACGACACCGCGGACGAATTCGTCTACGACTCCGAGTGGGATGACGACCGCGTCTCCCCCGACGACGAGACCTGAGTTCCGCGCGTCTCCCCCGACGGCGGCGCCTGAGTTCCGCCCGTCCCTCCCGGACGACGCAACGTGGGTTGCGTCGTCGTCCTCCTCACTCATCCCGACGGCGGCGCGTGACTTCCGCCCGGGCGGCCAGGTGGGCCGGGGGCGGGTAGGTGACCTCCTCCAGGGTGAGGCCGTGGGCGGGGGCGACCTGCATGCCCTCGTGGGAGCGCGCGGCGAGGCGCCGGGCCAGGTGGTCCTCGCCCTCGCGCCCCTCCCCCACGGCGAGCAGGCTGCCCACGAGGGAACGGACCATGGAGTGGCAGAAGGCGTCCGCCCGCACCTGGACCTCCACGAGCCCGTCCTCGAGCCGGCGTGAGACGTGCAGGGTCTGCAGGGTGCGGATCGTGGTGGCGCCCTCGCGGGGCTTGCAGAAGGCGAGGAAGTCGTGCTCGCCGGTGATGAGGGAACCCGCGTGGTGCATGGCGGGGACGTCCAGGTGGCGCTCGTGCCACAGGACGGCGGCCCGCTCCAGCGGGTCGCGGACCGCGCCGGCATCCGCGATCAGGTAGGAATAGCGGCGCGAGAGCGCGGAGAAGCGGGCGTCGAAGCCTGGGTGGGCGAGGCGCGCCTCCTGGAGGACCACGTCCGGTTGGGAGCCGCGGGCGCGGCGCAGCAGGGCGTTGACGCGACGGGCGAACGAGGCCGCCGGGGACGCGCTTGAGCGCCCGGGGGCCG
>CAZTOM010000143.1:0-6606 GCA_964615555.1 uncultured Actinomycetaceae bacterium | reverse complement strand
GGGCACGGCGCCGATGTGGTCCTCGTGTCCGTGGGTGAGCACGACGCCCACCACATCGTCCAGGCGGTCCTCGATGTAGGAGATGTCCGGGAGGATCAGGTCCACGCCGGGCTGGGCATCGTCCGGGAAGAGGACCCCGCAGTCCACGATCAGGAGCTTGCCGCCCAGTTCGAACACGGTCATGTTCCGGCCCACCTCCCCGAGACCACCGAGGGGAACGATGCGAAGCGTGTCCTTCGCCAGCTTGGGGGGCGCGGAAAGTTCAGGATGCGGATGACTCACGGGTTCCATCCTGCCATCCGGCCCGGCGCGGCGCCCGGAGGCATCGCGGGAATCAGCCGTCCGCGTAGTGGACGCCCGAAACCCTCAGCCCGCCGAGTCCCTCTCCAGCATCCACAGCACGAACGCCCGGTCGCTGCAGGTGCCCTGGACCTCCCAGAACTCCTCGGGTGTGGTCATCGCTATCTCGTTCACGGGGTCCCAGGCCGGGAAACCGAGCTCGCGGGACTCCAGCAGCGGGATGTCGAATGGCCCATATCCAAGGCCCTCGAGGCACGGCACCACCTTCTCGCTCCGGTAGCGGTAGAGCTCCTGGACCTGCTCCGGGGTGAACTCGCGACTCTCCAGGTAGATGGCCGGGTGGAGGGAGAAGCACGTGTAGTACGCGAGGTCCCACAACCCCATCTCTTCGAGGGAGACCGTCCCCGTGGGATCGGCCGACCCACCACTCTCGGCCTGGCCCGCCTCGACCATGCAATCCAGGATCGCGGGCCACGCCTCGTGCGGCCAGTGCCACTCCTCGGGCCAGATCCGCGGGAGGTCGCTCTGCCCGTACATCTCATCGATGTGGCGGCGGTACTGGTTCAGGATCGCCTCCCGGTAGGCGAAGTCGGCGGCCGCCGGGCTCGGGAGCTCGGCCGGAGTCCCCGGCTCTGGGGGCCCACCGACGCTCGCTCCCTCCGGCGCATCCGGGACGTCCCGACCGCCCACCGGGCCCGGTCCGTCCTGAGCGCTCTCGCCCCCTGTGGGGGCTCCCTGGCCGGAACCGCCGGTGGTCCCACCGTCTCCGGGCGCCGCGTCCGGGGGCGTGTCCAGCGCAGCACCCGGTGCTGCCGCGGTGCCGTCGCTGGGTTCCTCCTGCTCCGGCTCGCACCCGCTCAGGCCGAGCGCGACTGCGAGCGCCATCCCCACCACAGCGCCCCGGACCGGCCTCCTACCCATGGATCCATTCTGCGCCATGTGGCAGCCGCGCTGCCCCGGCCCTCGCGCGTGGCGGGGTCCCTAGCTCCGCGCGTACCCGAGCTTCCCCATGGCCGTACGCATCGCCTCGAGCCAGTCCTGGGGTGCGGGCACCAGGGGAAGGCGGTAGTTCGCCTCCTCCAGGATGCCGAGCTCCACCATCGCGGCCTTCGCCATGACAGCGCCCTGCCCGGTTCCCATCACGGCGTCGTTCAGCTCGGCGAGCTCGTTGTGGATGGCGAGGGCCTCGGCGAGGTTCACCCAGCCGTCCTGGTTCGGGGTCATGGCCTCCACCATGCGGCGGTAGCGGTCGGCCGCCACGTGCCCCACCACCGAGACAACCCCAACGCCACCGTGGGCGAGGAACGAGAGGTTGAGGCCGTCGTCGCCGGAGTAGACGGCCATACCCACCTCCGCCCCGCGGCGGCAGCCGGCCACAGGATTCCCCGTCGCGTCCTTGAACGCGAGGATGCCCGGGTGGCGCGCGATCCGTGCGGAGGCCTCCGGACCGATCGCGACGCCGGTGCGGCCCGGGATGTCATAGACCATCACGGGGAGGTCCGCAGCGGACGCCACAGCCTCGATGTGGGCTGCCACGCCGTCCTGGCTGGGCCGGTTGTAGTACGGGGAGACCACGAGCAGTGAGTCGGCGCCCGCGGCCTTGGCCTGCCGGGCCATCCGGATGGCGTGGTCGGTGTGGTTGGAGCCGGCACCGGCCATCACCTTCGCGCGGTCCCCCACCGCCGAGCGCACCGCCTGGATCAGGGCCACCTTCTCCGCGGAGTGCGTGGCGGGCGACTCCCCCGTGGTGCCCGAGACCAGCACGCCGTCGCAGCCGGAGTCCACCAGGTGCGTGGCCACCCGCTCGGCGCCCTCCAGGTCCACCGCACCATCCGACGTGAAAGGGGTGACCATTGCCACGATGGTGGTTCCGAACATCTCGCGCGCGTCCATTCCCCCACCGTAGCGCGAGCAGCCGAATGGTGGGACGCCGCTTCCGGACTGCGGACCGCTCGTTCGCCCCCGCCAGCAGGCGGGACGACGACGGGCGCGGGTTCCGCCGTCGGGCAGAGTGGGCGGGCAACGCGGCAGGCAGGACGACGACGAGGGGCGGGTTCCGCCGTCGGGCAGAGTGGGCGGGCAGGTTAGGGTTGCGGGGTGAGCCGAGCCCCGTCCGCGTCCCTCGTCCGTCCTGCCCAACCCGCCGACGCCGAGCGGATCGGTGAGATCCACGCTGCCGGCATGCTGCGGCAGGTGGGCGCGGGGTTGGGACGGGTGGTGCCGCCAGACGTGGCGGCGCTGTTCGATGCGGAACAGTTCGCCGGCGGGTGGCGGGTCTCGATCGAGGAGCCGCCCAGCGCAAAGCACCGCGTCCTCGTGGCGCTCGACGGCGAACGCGTGGTGGGATTCCTGGGGTTCGGGCCGGTGGAGGCCGAGGCGGATGGCGGGGCCACACCCGCAACCGGGGACGGCGGGGCCGCACCCGCAAGCGGGGACGGCGGGGCTGCGCTTCCAGCTGTGGACGCCGAGATCCTCGCACTCGAGGTGGATCCCGCCTACCCGGCCGATGTCCACTCGGCGCGACTCCTCAACGCCTGCGCCGACATCCTCGCGATGTCCGGCGCCGAATCGATGCGGACGTGGGCCGTGCGCGGGGACGAGCTCCGCCAGCGGTTCCTGACGGAATCGGGTTTCGCGGTGCTCGGCCTGCGCCGCGCCTACCGGGTAGCTGGCGGCGAGGTGGTGGAGGACGCCTGGTGGGCGGAGATCGGTGACCCTGCCGAGGAACGATGACCCAGTCAGCGGTAGGTGACCCTGCGGGGGAACGGTGACCCTGCCGGCTAGAGGAGCTTGTCCAGTCCCACGGTGAGGCCGGGCCGCTCGACGATCCGGCGGATGCCCAGCAGGACGCCGGGCATGAAGCTGATCCGGTCGAAGGAGTCGGTGCGGATCGTCAGTTGCTCGCCCGGGTTGCCGAGCACGATCTCCTCGTGCGCCACGAGGCCCCGGAGGCGTACGGCGTGCACATGGATGCCGTCCACCACGGCGCCCCGCGCGCCATCGAGGGCGTGGGTGGTGGCGTCCGGCACGGCCCCCACACCCGCCTCGGCCCGGGCACGCGCCATCTCCTGGGCCGTGTGGACCGCGGTTCCGGAGGGCGCGTCCACCTTGTTCGGGTGGTGGAGTTCGATCACCTCGGCGGATTCGAAGAGCGGGGCGGCCTCGGCGGCGAACTTCATGGCCAGCACCGCCGAGAGCGCAAAGTTGGGCGCGATGAGGACACCAAGGTCCTGCGTTCCGGCGAGCCTCTCCCCCACGCGTGCGAGTGCGGCCTCGTCCCACCCGGTGGTCCCCACCACCGCGTGCACGTGTGCGTCGATGAGCGCGTGGACATTGGACTCGGTGGCGTCGGGGTGCGTGAAGTCAACGGCTACGTCGGCGGCCCCCGCGAGGGAGGCGACGTCATCACCGGCATCGAGGCGCGCCGCGAGCTCCAGGTCCGGCGCAGCCTCCACTGCCTCGCACACGGTGGTGCCCATGCGTCCCTGAGCCCCGATCACGGCAACCCGAATCGTCATGGACGCCAGCCTACTCGTGCGCCGCAGCCGGGCGGCTCAGACCAGGGCATCTCCGGCGCTCGCCGGGCCCACCACCACGAGGGTGGGCTCGCCGCGGATCACGTCACGGGCCACGGCCTGGACGTCCTCGGCAGTGACGGACGCGTAGTTGCGCAGCGTCTCCTCGAAGGACAGCAGCCGGCCCGTGACGATCTCGGACAGGCCGAGCCTGGTCATCCGCGAGCTGGAGTCCTCGAGCGCCAGCACATAGTTCCCCCGGATCTGCCCGATGGCGCGCGCGAGCTCGTCGGCCCCCACGGGCTCGGCCACGAGCCGCTCGGCCTCCGCGCGCATCAACTCCACCACCTGGGACATCGCTCCCGGCGAGGAGGCCGCATACAGCCCGTACACGCCTCCCTCGGCATACATCCCGGAGAACGAGTAGGTGGCGTACGCGAGCCCGCGCCGCTCCCGGATCTCCTGGAACAGCCGCGAACTCATCCCCCCGCCGAGGATCGTGTTCGCCACGGACAGCGCAAACCGGCGCGGATCGGAGTTGGCAAGACCGGGCCACCCGAGGATCCCGTGGGCCTGCTCCACTCCCCGCTCGAAGAACGTCGCCCGCCCGGGTGCGTACGCGATGTCCCCCGCCCGACGACGCGAGGCGGGCTCGCCGTCGTCGGAAAGGACCCACCCCCCGCGCCGGGCACCGTCCAGGACCCAGCCGACGACGGAGGCGTGCGTGACGTTTCCGGCTGCGGTCACCACCAGCTCGGGTGGCGTATAGGTGCGTGCGTAGTGCTCGAGTACCGCGCCGTGCGGGAGCGCCGTGATGGTCTCCGGGGTGCCGCCGATCGGACGGCCGAGGGGGTGGCCGGCGAGGACGGCGCCCGTGAAGCGTTCATGGGCGAGATCGCCGGGATCGTCGAGGGTCATGGCGAGCTCCTCGAGGATGACGCCGCGCTCGAGCTCGAAGTCGGCGAGGCTGATGGTGGAGGAGGTCACCATGTCCAGCAGGACCTCGATCGCCATCGGGAGGTCCGCGTCCAGGACGCGTGCGTAGTAGCAGGTGTAGTTCTTGGCGGTGGCGGCGTTCGCGTCGCCGCCGACGGCGTCGAACGCGGAGGAGATGTCATAGGCCGTGCGGGTGGGGGTGCCCTTGAACAGCAGGTGCTCCAGGAAGTGCGTGGAGCCGGCGTGTTCCTCGCGCTCGTCCCGGGAGCCGGCCGCCACCCAGGCACCCACGGAGGCGGAGCGGGAGGCAGGGATGTGCTCGGTGAGCACGCGGATCCCGCCCGGCAGCACGGAGCGGCGGATGAGGGCGCCGTCCTGCTCGAGGGAGAGCTCGGAGCCGGGCGCGGTGGGCAGGGTGTCCATGTCGATCACGGACCACTGGGATTCAGGCATCCGCAACAGTGTAGGACGCGGGGACCACAGGGACGGAACCGGGCAGGTTGCTGGTGCCGGCCCGGGGGTCACGCGAGGCGGGCCGCACCCTGCGGGTAGCCGCGAGTGCCGGCCGGGGGGCTCAGTTGCGGAACTGGACGAAGCAACGGCCGGGGTTCGGCTGCAGCTCGGAGATCTCCGTGAAGCCGAGCGACTCGTAGAAGGCGCGCTGGCCGGGCTCGTCGTCCGTGATGAGGACGATCTGGCGGATGCGGTCCGGGTAGTGCTCGATCGCCTCGCTGACGAGCTTCTTGCCGATGCCGCGGCGGTGGTGGGTGGGCCGCACGAGGATGTCCTGCAGGTAGAGGATCGTGTCCCCGTCCGAGAGGCAGCGCACGAGTCCCACGAGCTCGCTGCCCTGCCAGGCCTCCAGCACGAAGCCGGAGTTCGCGAGCGCCCGCTCGAGGCCGTCCGGGTCGCGGGTGTACAGCGACCACCCCACCGAGTCGTACAGCTCCAGGACCTGGTCGCGGGAGGCCGTGTAGCCGGCGTTGATGGTGAACTCGGGGGCTTCGGAATCGGAGGGGGCGGCGTTCTCAGTCATCACTCCCCACGTTAGCCGATTCCGGGGACGCAGCCCGTGGGGGCCTTCCACTAATGACCACGGGCCCGGCCTGCGGATAACGCAGACCGGGCCCGGTGGATCAGTGCGGCTGGAGGCTACTCGTCGTCGCCGGCGTGGCCGTCGTCGGTCTGGGCGGGCGCGTCGAGGGCGTCCACCTCGGAGACCTGGCGGTCGTCGCCGTCGTGCTGGCGGCGGGTGCGGGTGCGCTGGCGACGCTCGCCACGCGGGCGGTCGTCGTCGCGGCCGCCGCGGCCACCACGGTCGCCATCGCGGTCCCGGCCACCACGGTCACCATCGCGGCCACCGTCACGGTCCCGGCCACCACGGCCGCCCCGGTCACCGTCGCGTCCGCCGCGGTCGCCGTCCCGGCCACCACGCTCGCCGCGCGGGGCCTCGGCCGAGGAGGCCTCGCCGTCGATCACGGCCCACAGGGAGAGCTTGCCGCGGGCGTCCACCTCGGCCAGCTCCACCTCAACCTTGGAGCCCACGGGGAGCACGTCCTCCACGGACTCGATGCGGCCGCCGCCGGCGATCTTGCGCACCTGGGAGATGTGCAGGAGGCCGTCCTTGCCGGGCGAGAGGGAGACGAACGCGCCGAAGGTGGTGGTCTTGACCACCGTACCCACGAAGCGCTCCCCCACCTCCGGCATCTGCGGGTTCGCGATGGCGTTGACCATGTTGCGGGCCGCGTCCGCGGAGGGGCCGTCGGTCGCACCGATGTAGACGGTGCCGTCGTCCTCGATGGTGATGTCGGCGCCGGTCTCCTCCTGGATCTGGTTGATCATCTTGCCCTTGGGG
>CAZTOM010000142.1:0-6698 GCA_964615555.1 uncultured Actinomycetaceae bacterium | reverse complement strand
CGGGGGGCCCACCGGGGCCGCCCGGGGGCCCCCCCCCGGGGGGGCCGGGGGGGGGGGGGGCGGCGGGGGGGGGGGGGGGGGGGGGGGGGGCGGCGGCGGCCGGTAGCTCCCGGCCAGCCCCTCACCCACCCACCCAAACGCGACCAACCTCACCCATCGCCCCCGAAGTTGGGCCCAAAGCCACTGGCCCCGTATACCCCGGAGGGTATACGATCCTGTATACGGATCAGCCCCTCAGCTGCTCTTAGCCGACAACGACGTGGAGAATTTTCATGGCACGGATCGTCATTCTGGGCGCCGGTGTCTCGGGCCATACAGCGGCCCTTCACCTTCGCCGCCTCCTCGGGAAGAACCACGAGATCACCGTGGTGACCCCCAACTCGAAGTGGAACTGGATCCCCTCCAACATCTGGGTTGGGGTGGGCAAGATGACCGCCAAGCAGGTCACCTTCGAGCTTGCCCCCATCTACAAGCGTGCGGGCATCAAGTACGTCCAGGCCCTCGGCCGCACCATCCGCCCCCACGGGGACATCAGCGATCCCACCCCCACGGTGGAGGTGGAGTCCACGGCGCCGGGCACACAGGGCCAGACCCAACGAATCCCCTACGACTACCTGATCAACGCCACCGGCCCGAAGCTGCGCTTCGAGGCCACCGAGGGCCTCGGCCCGGACGGCGGCAACTCGGTCTCGGTGTGCACCGCCTCGCACGCGGTCCACGCGGCGGAGGTGCTCGCGGAGTCCATCAACAAGATGAAGGCCGGGGAGAACCAGAAGCTCGTGATCGGCACGGGCCACGGCATGTGCACCTGTGAGGGTGCGGCCTTCGAGTACACGTTCAACGTGGAGCACGAGCTGCGCGAGGCGGGCGTGCGGGACAAGGCGGAGGTCATCTACCTCACCAACGAGGCCGAGCTGGGCGATTTCGGCGTGGACGGCATGGTCTTCCGCCAGAAGGGCTACAAGCAGACCTCCCGCATGTGGACCGAGTCGCTGTTCACCGAGCGCAACGTCCACTCGATCCTGGGTGCCCACGTGCACAGGGTGGACCCGGGCGTCATCCACTACGAGACCCTGGACGGCGAGCACCACACTCAGGACTTCGACTTCGCGATGCTCCTGCCCCCGTTCGGCGGCGTGGGCCTGAAGGCCCTGGACGCGAATGGCGAGGACATCACGGACACCATGTTCGCCCCCTCCGGGTTCATGAAGGTGGACGCGGACTACACGCCCAAGCCGTATGAGGAGTGGCGTGCGGAGGACTGGCCGGAGACCTACGAGGTGCCGGGCTACCCGAACCACTTCGCCGTGGGTATCGCGTTCGCCCCGCCGCACGCGATCTCCCGCCCGCGCACCACGCCCAACGGCACCGTGATCGCCCCGGCCCCGCCGCGCACCGGCATGCCGTCCGGCGTCATGGGCAAGACGGTGGCCCTCACCATCGCCGACCGCGTCAAGAAGGGCGCCAGCCAGCCCGCCCACGAGGCCTCGATGGCCAAGATGGGCGCCGCCTGCGTAGCCTCCTCCGGCACCGGGATGATCAAGGGCAGCGCCGCGTCCATGACCATGTTCCCCGTGGTCCCGAACTATGAGAAGTACCCGGACACGGGCGGCCGCAACGTGAAGGGCACGCGCGGCGAGATCGGCCTCCACGGCCACTGGATGAAGCTCATGCTCCACTACCTGTTCATCTACAAGGCCAAGGCCCGTCCGGGCTGGCAGCTGATCCCCGAGTGATCCGAGCGAGGTACCCACATGTCTGAGAAGAAGTCCCCTGTCATCACCGAGTACCCGGACGCCCCGGTTCCCACCCGCTGGACCAAGTCCACGCGCCAGAACCCGATCGTCCAGTTCCCCAAGTTCGTGGGAGCGGCGGTCAACATCATGATGATGGTCATCAAGGGCCACGAGAAGTAGCCCCACCCCTCGGCGGGCCGACGACGGAACTCACCTCCCGTCGTCGGCCCGCCCTCGCGTTCCCGCGGGAACGCCCCGCACCCCCTGCGGGCGGCAGCGCGCGCCCTGCGTCCACCACATCCGAAACGCGTTCCCGCGGGAACGTTCCGCGCTGGGGACGCCGCCGCCGGTGGGGAGGGTGTTCAGAACACGACGCGGGCCGCACGGAGGGAGTCAGCCGCGGCCGGATCGCCCTCGGTCACCTCGAGCTCACACTCGTCGGAACGGCCGGAGAGAAGGCGCAGGTAGGCCACCGCGTCCTCGCGCACGCGGGCGACGGGATCGCCGCCGCCCAGACGCCAGGTGCCGCCCCCAGGCCCGGTGAGGGTCAGCCTCACGGCGGGGCCGCCCCACTCGGTGTCCAGGTCCCGGATCACCTGCGCCACCACCTCCGGCTCGGCGGCCGTCACCTCCCGGGTGGAACCGAGGGCCCGGGTGAGGTCCACCCGGTGCATCCACACGTCCCGCGAGCTGATCACGTCCAGGAAGTAGCTCACGCGTGCACCCCGCACCAGGTCGAGAGCGGCGGGGAGGGGGAGCCGGCGGAGGAAGCCCGGGAATCCGGCGAGCCGGCCGGGCGCGAGGCCCGCCCAGTGCCGTAGGTCCTCCGCCACCTGGGAATCGGTCATGGCAGCGCGCGCCTCGATCTGGGCGTGGGTGATGTAATCCACGGCGGCCGCCGGATTCTTCCCGGCCTTGCGGCCCGCGTAGGCGTAGGTGCGCAGCATCGTGGGCCGGTGCGCGGTGCAGTGCGCGGCTCCTGCGAGGTGGGCCACCATGTGGCGGACCGTCCACCCGGTGCAGTCGGTGGGGCGCGCCCATTCGTCCGGTGTGAGGGTGTCCACGGCTCGCTGCAGGGCGGCGTACTCGGTCGTGAGGCAGGTGCGGGCCCGCTCCGGGGAGGTCTGCGGGAGGTGCCGGGCGCGGGAGTCGGTGTGGGTGGTCATGGCGTGCTCCTGGTGCAGGGGTGTCAACGGTGACGGGGGCCGTAGTGGCTCATGAACATCGCCGCGAATGCTGCGGCGTGCCTGCTGATCCGGCCGGACTGCGCGTCCACGCCGGGCTCGTTGGAGAGCTGCTGGGAGACCACGCCGGAGACGATCGCTCCGAGGGCCTCCGCCATCTCCAGGACGTCCGCGTCAGGGCGGAGCAGGCCGTGGGCCTGTGCCTCCGTGAGGATGCGGACCACGTTTCCCACCGCCTCCCGGGAGGGCGTGAACGCCTCCGCGGACGGCTGCCAGTGGGGGATGGGCCGCCAGAACATCAGCTCGGCGGCGGCGCGGTTCTCGTTCGCCCAGGTTACGGACTCAAGGAAGGCGCCGCGGAGCAGCTCGCCCAGGTCCGTCCCGGGCCCGACGCGGATGTGGGCGGTGAGCCGTCCGTAGTCCTCCCATCCGCAGCGGAAGATCTCGTCGCAGAGTTGGGCCCGGCCGGCGAAGTAGCCGTAGAGGGACGGGGTGCGCATCCCCATGCGGCGCGCCACCTCGCCGAGGGAGAGCCCGGCGGCACCTGATTCGGTCATGACCTCGCGTGCGGCCTCGAGGATCTCCTCGCTCACCCGCGCCCGGCGCTCCGCTACCTTTCCCATGGCCGAGATTATTCTCCTAAGATCATTAGGAAAACAAGTCCTCCCGGGCGTGAAAGCGCCGCCGAATCGGGTCCCGGGCGGACCACCTCCCGCCGGGGCATCCTCAGGCCCCGTCCCCACCCCCAGCGCAGGTCCCCGCACCGCCCTCGGGGAAAGTGGCAGGCTTGCACCATGGACTGCATTGACATCGACCGCACCAACCACGAGCAGCGGTCCTGGGTTCACGAGGCGATCACCAAGGTGCAGGCGGACGCGAACCGCTCCGCGGACACCCACCTGGTCCGCCTCGAACTGCCGGCCTACCCAGGCGTGGACGTCTACCTGAAGGACGAGTCCACCCACCCCACGGGCTCCCTGAAGCACCGGCTCGCGCGGTCGTTGTTCCTGTTCGGGCTCGTCTCTGGCCAGATCGGCCCGGACACCACGCTGATCGAGTCATCCTCCGGTTCCACGGCGGTATCGGAGGCGTACTTCGCGCGCCTGCTGGGACTGAAGTTCATTGCGGTGATCCCGCACGGGACCAGTCAGGAGAAGGTGGACCTGATCGAGCGGCAGGGCGGGACCTGCCACTTCGTGGATGACCCGGACACCGTCTACGAGGTCTCCCACCGCCTGGCCCGCGAGACCGGCGGCCACTACCTGGACCAGTTCACCCACGCCGAGCGCGTCACCGACTGGCGCGGGAACAACAACATCGCGGACTCGATCTTCGCCCAGATGGCGCTCGAGCGGCACCCGATCCCCGCGTGGATCGTGGTCTCCGCCGGCACGGGCGGCACCTCCGCCACGATCGGCCGCTACGTGCGCTACCGCTGCCACAACACGCGCGTGGCCGTGGCCGATCCGGAGAACTCTGCATTCTTCCCCGGCTGGCGGGACCGCAACCTGGACACGATCACTGAGAAGCCCTCCCGTATCGAGGGCATCGGCCGCACCCGCGTGGAGCCCAGCTTCGTGTGCGGCGTGGTGGACCGCATGGTCTCCGTCCCCGACGGCGCCTCGGTCGCCATGACCCGCGCCCTCGAACCGCTCCTCGGCCGCCGGGTGGGCCCCTCCACGGGCACCAACCTGTGGACCACCCTCCGCATCGCCCGCGAGATGCACGAGCGCGGCGAGGAGGGCAGCCTGGTCACCCTCATCTGCGATTCCGGGGACCGCTACCACCTCACCTACGACGACGGCGCCTGGCTGGCCACCCACCAGATCGACGTGGCGTCCTACCTACCTCAGGCGCGCGAACTGCTCGGGTTGTCCGCCCAGAGCGCGAACTAGGCCAGACCCACGCCGGCCCCCGCGCGGATGGCGGCCTCGAGCTAGGCCGGGAACACCTCCGCTCCCGCGCGGAGGGCGGCCTCCTTCAGGCGGGAGTCACGGGTGGCGAGTGGCCACCCACTCGTGAGCGCGAGGTCCAGGTAGCAGGCGTGGTACGTGGAGAGGTCGAACTCGCGGGCGAGGTCGGTGAGGCGTCGCAGATCCGGTTCCCCCTCCTCCACCTCCACGGGGAGTGCGTGAAGCAACTCCACCATCCGGGCAGCGTCGCCGCGGGTGAGGCGGCCCCGCCTCTCGGCCACCAGGACGGCGTTCGATGCCTCGTAGGACCAGAGCATCGGCACGATCGCGCCGTGGTCACGCACGAAGGCGAATGCGCTCATGCTCTCGGCGTCGGCCTGGTCCTCGAAGCTTCAACGAGTACCCGCCCGGCTGGTCCAGGCAGGGACGGCCTGCGCTCAGTTCTGCGTGAACGTCCCGCCCGCGGCCTCCACGAGCGCCTGCAGCTCGGCCTGCATGGCCTCGATCTCCGCACTGGGACCATCGATGGTCCGGTATGTGCACACCACGCCCGGCCCCTCGGTCTCCGGGTCCAGCGCCAGGTAGCAGCCGTCCACGGAGCGCACCCCGGCCAGGCCATCGATCTCTGCGTCGATGACGGGCAGGTAGTCCAGCACCGCCTCCCATGCGGGATCGTCCAGGTGCCCGGCCATGGCCCACGGCACGCGCGGGGCATTGAGGATCGAGTTGGCCACCACCACGGTCCCGCCCGACTCCCGCACCACGCCCTCCGCGATCCCGCCCGCGGCCAGCGCCTCGCGGAAGCGGGGGAACCAGTCCTCCTCGTCCGTGAAGATCGTGCTGGTGTACTGCGGGGCCTGATCGGGCCGGAAGGAGATGAACACCGTGTCCGACTTCGAACGCACCCCCGCCACCGCCACCAGGTGCTCCACCGGCGGAATCTCAATCTCTGTGCCGTTCACGTGCAGTTCGAACGCGCCGGACTCCTCCATCCCCGCGGCCGGGTTGGACACCTTCAGGAACCACTCCTCGGAGTCCCCGATCGCCTCCCCGGCCACCACCCACGCCTCGAGCGCCTTCGCGAGCGCCTCCGCGCGCACGTCCTCCACCAGCACGGATGCCTGCACCGGCCCGCGGTCGTCCACCTCGTACGCGAGGACTCCCGGCAGTCCGGCCAGCGTCTCCTCCAGCACCTCCACCGGCCCGACGGCGAGCGTCGCCTCCTCCGTTGCCGCCACCTCCACCGGGGCTTCCGTTTCCTCCGGGGTGGGCTCGACGGTTGGTGAGGTGGGGGCGGGAGTGGGGGGCGTCGTCGTCGGGGAGGAGGCCGTGCCGCACGCGGTGAGGGCGAGCGCCAGGGCAACCGTCGCCGTCGCGAGGGCACGCGCCGCCCACACGCGTGCGGTGCGGGCGGGTCGGTTCACGATGGCGTCCTCCGGGGGTTGACCTCCATTCTCGCAGGCGCGGACGCGTGGGGCACGGCAAAATGCGGCGAAACGCCGTGTTCAGAAGGCCGGGCAGCCTCCCGGGGACCTAACGCAGGAGCTCGGGGACCTCGGCGGGGCCGTCGTCCAGGACGTGCTCGGCGAGGAACGCGAGGACCACCTCGTACCAGACCTTGGAGTTCTGGGGGGAGAGGATCCAGTGGTTCTCGTCGGGGTAGTAGAGGAAGCGGTGCGGGGACTCACCGTCCTCGCCTGCCGGCAGACCGGAGCGGGAGAGGAGCTCGTACCACAGGCGCAGGCCCTCGCCGATGGGGACGCGGTAGTCCTTGTCCCCGTGGATCACGAGCACCGGCGTGCGGATCTCGCCCACGGAGAGGTGCGGGGAGTGCTCCATGCCGGTCTCCCGGGAGAGGTTGCGCT
>CAZTOM010000141.1:3076-6705 GCA_964615555.1 uncultured Actinomycetaceae bacterium | reverse complement strand
CGGGGGAGACGGGACCGCCAACATCAAGAGCCACCACAACGTGGGCGGGCTGCCCGAGGACCTCGAGTTCGATCTCGTGGAGCCCCTGCGCGAGCTGTTCAAGGACGAGGTCCGCGCCGTGGGCCTGGAGCTCGGGGTGCCGGAGGGCATCGTATGGCGCCAGCCCTTCCCCGGTCCCGGCTTGGGCATCCGCATCATCGGAGAGGTGACCCGGGAGCGGCTGGACATCCTGCGCCGCGCGGACCCGATCGAGCGTGCCGAGCTCACCGCAGCCGGCCTGGACCGCGACGTGTGGCAGTGCCCCGTGGTCCTGCTCGCCGACGTGCGCTCCGTGGGGGTCCAGGGGGACGGGCGCACGTACGGCCACCCGATCGTGCTGCGGCCCGTTACCTCCGAGGACGCCATGACCGCCGACTGGGCGCGCGTGCCCTATGACGTGCTCGCGAGCATCTCCAACAAGATCACCAACCAGGTGCCCGAGGTGAACCGAGTGGGAGTAGGCAGTGGACGACCAGATCGCCACGCTGCGCGAGTGGCTCTCCGGAGCCAGCAGTGCCGTGTTCTTCGGTGGGGCTGGGGTGTCCACCGGCTCCGGCATCCCTGACTTCCGCGGGGAGGACGGCCAGTACCGCGCGCAGTGGGAGTACCCGCTCGAGGAGATCCTCGGGATCGACCTCCTCATGGCCGACCCCTCCGTCTACTACCGCTACTTCCGGGCCACCAACATGGCCGGCGCCCAGCCCAACGTGACCCACCGCCGGCTCGCCGAGCTCGGGGCGTCCGGGAACCTGACCGCCGTGATCACCCAGAACATCGACGGCCTCCACCAGCGCGCCGGCTCCCGCGTGGTGCACGAACTCCACGGCTCCCTCTACGAGTTCTACTGCGTCCAGTGCGGCATCGAGCACGACTCCGCGGCTGTCACCGCCGCCTGCATGGCCTTCCCCGAAGGTGGGCCGGGGACGGATGGTGGGGGCGCCGTCGTCGGGCGGCCTGCGGACGGTGGGGTGGGGACGGATGGTGGGGGCGCCGTCGTGGTGGACGGGGAGGGTGTGCCGCGGTGCGGGTGCGGCGGGCTGGTGCGTCCAACGGTGGTGTTCTACGGCGAGGGCCTGGACATGGGCGTGGTGGAGGCGTCCGTGGAGGCGATCCGGGCGGCGGACGTGCTGGTGATCGGTGGTACGTCCATGGTGGTCTACCCCGCGGCCGGGCTGCCGAACTACTACCGCGGACGCCGTTTGGTGATGATCAACAAGGAGCCCACACCGTTCGACGAGCGGGTGGACCTACTGGTCCGGGCGGACCTATCTGAGGTGTTTGCGCAGGTCTAGCGTTTGTGTCAGTGGTCTCTGATGGACTTGTTCCATGGCCGAGAACACGCAGGGACCCGGGAGCGGCGCTCCCACGGGACGCCCGCGTGCGCGTGGCGCCTGGAAGGGCACGCCCACGCAGTGGATGCGGCAGCAGATCAGGGAGGGAACCCTGGCGCCGCGGCCACGGGCGCACCGAAGTGGGGCTGCGGGGGATCCGGGTGCTGGAGTAGATCGCGGCGAAGGTGCGGCGGAGCGGGCGGCGGAAGCGGCGGGCCACGCTGCGGCGGAGCGGGTGCCGGGGGAGAGCGTGGAGGAGGCCCTCCAACTGGCGGTGCTGCTGGGACTGGAGACGGCGTCGTCGTCGATGGGGGCGCTGGAGCCAGTTCTGGAGGATCCGCTGTTCCAGGGTTCGCGGGCAGATGTGCTGCTCGGCCTGATGAGGAGCGCGGAGGGCGTGGCGAACCGGGCGGATGCCATGGTGATGCGGTTGGCCACCATGATGGCGGCCGATCCCCAGTTCCACTTCCAGGACGAGCACGGGTATGTGAACTCGGCGGCGGAGGAGATCGGGCTTGCGCTGGGGAAGCCGGCCCCAACGGTGGGTCGGTGGCTCAAGGCCGGCAAGCAGGTGTTCGGCCGGCTCTATGCCACGGGGGAGGTTCTGGAGGCCGGGAAGATCACGGCGGAGAAGGCCTGCGTGATCGCGGAGGCGCTGGACAAGGTTGACCTCGACCTCGCGGTGGCCGTCCAGGACGCCGTTCTCCCGGATGCCCCGGATCGCACTGCGCACGAGATCAAGGGTGAGATCGCACGCCTGCTGGTGGAACTGGAGCCTGACCGGGCGGACGAACGCCACCGGCAGGCCCGCTCGGGCAGGTACGTCTCACGCCTCACGCGCAAGGCGGACGGGATGGCCACGTTCCGTGTACACCTGCCCGCTGACTGTGCGGTCACCGTGGCCACCGCCCTGAACAAGGCCGCCGAGTTCGCACTGTCACAAGGGGACGCGCGGACGAAGGCCCAGTTGCGGGCCGATGCACTCGCCACGTGGGGTCTCGACGCCCTGACCTTGGGAGGGACGCTGGCCGAGTTTGCCGTGCCGGAGGTCTCGGTGCTGGAGGAGCTGCCCGGTCTGGAGCGGGTCGGCGGTGCCGGGGCTGGGAGTGGGACGGGCGCTGGTAGTGCTCGGGCCGGGAGTGGGGCGGGCGCTGGTGGGGCGCCGGTGGGTGACGTGCTGTTCGAGCTGACTGGGGATTCGGCTGGGGCAGGCACGACGGCTGCCGGCGGTGGGGCACAGGCTTGCGGTGAGATGGACGCCAGCGCTGGCGCGCAGTGTGACGGCGAGACTGATGCTCGGGACGCGAGTGAGACCGAGGCCGGGGGCGCGAGCGAGACTGAGGCCCAGCGTGAGGCCCGCAGGGAGTGGAAGGCCCTCGCGCGGTGGAAGCCGCGCACCATCTCGCGCATGGCGATCCCTCCGGCCAAGATCAACATCACGGTGCCCCTGGAGGTTGTCGCTCGGGTGCTGCCCGACTGGGAGCCCACGCCGTCGGTCCTGCCGCGCGTACTGAGCGAGGTCATGGGCGAGGACATGGACGTGGCTACGGGTGAGGATGTGGACGTGGCCACGGGTGAGCTCGCGGGCGGGCCCGTAGCGGGCGGGCAAGCGCCGGGTGGGCTCGCACAGGGCGGACTACTGGAGCGCACGGGCCGGACCGAGGCAGCATGGCTGGAGGGCTACGGCCCGCTGGCACCGGCCGTGGCCACGCTGCTGTCCGGTGGGGGGACGTGGCGGCGCATCATCACCGATTCGAGGACGGGGCTGCCACTCGATGTTGGCCGGGCGGTCTACAAGCCACCCACGGGAATCACGGAGGCGGTGCGGGTGCGGGACCGGACCTGCTGCCGCCCGGGCTGCACGAACCCCGGCGAGTTCCTGGAGTTGGACCACGTACGGGCATGGGCCGAAGGGGGCTCTACGTCTGACCTGAACAATGCATTCCTGTGCAAGCGCTGCCACCGGATCAAGTCCGTGGGAGCCGGGCACCTCTCTGACCTGCGTGAGAATGGTCGCCGGACGTGGACGTCCACGCTCGGGAACACGTATGTGAAGCCGCCCGAGCGGCCACCCCGGAAGGTGATCGGGGTGAGCGGGGCCGAGTCCGGAGATTCCGGGGACGGTGACGACCCGAGCTCCGCGGCGCCGGCATTCTGATCGGTCCAGCGGGTGAGCCCGGGCGTGCCGGTCAACTGGAGGCGGATGCCCGCGCCCTCAAATACGGAGCCGTTCGCTACCGGCCGCCCGAGCGCGCCACG
>CAZTOM010000141.1:302-2976 GCA_964615555.1 uncultured Actinomycetaceae bacterium | reverse complement strand
GCCTGGCCATCTCGTAGACCTCCGCATTGCGCTGCACTACGCGCGGCCAGTCGAACCTGGGCGGATTCTCCTCGCACCCCTGACGCAACCGCGTGAGCTCGTCTGGTTCGCGCACGAGCCGCACCAACGCTGCTGCGAGTTCCTCGTCCGTATCGGCGGCGATGCCGTTCACGCCGTGCTCGAACTGCTCCGCGGACCCGGCCTGGGATCGCGCCAGCACCACGAGTCCCGCCGCGCGCGCCTCCAGCACCGAGACGGGGAACGCTTCGAGGATCGCGGGGTTGAGGTAGATGTCCGAGCGACGGTAGAGCTCGCGCAGGTCCTCCCGGGGGAGTCGGCCGGGCAGCGAGATCCGGTCGTCGAGGCCCTCGGATCGCACCCACTCACGAACCCGTTCGAGCCCCGGCCCGTCTCCAGCCAACGTGGCGGTGAGCCCGCCGTCCGGGACCAGCTCCCGCGACGCTTGCGCGAGGATCTCGAGCAACGCCTCCGGCCGCTTGCGCGTAGCGAACCGGAGGGCGGAGACCACGTGCACACCGCGGTGGTCCACCGGTTCCACCTTCCAGAAGTCCAGGTCCACCCCGTTGGGGACCACCTCCACGTCCCGCCCGAACGCGGCCCGCACCGGCCCCGCCGCCGTCTCCGAGACCGACGCCAACTGGACGCCCTGCGGGGGAAACGTGATCAGCCGGTCCAGCGTGCGATAGGCGCGCACCACGCCGGGGGTCCAGACGGAGTGCACCTCGAGCACCCGGGCGCGCCCGGCCGCCGCCTCCAGCGAGGCCTGGACAGAGGGAGTGACCGCGCCCATGTGGAAGTGGACCACCTCCGGATCTACCCTCCCCACCAGGTCACGCACGTGCCGCTCCGCGAACGGGTGCACCGGGACCCCAAAGGGGAGCGGAAGCGCCACGCGGTACACCGGGACCGCGGACGACCCACCATGGCCCGCCCCGTGACCCCGCGGGCCCTCCGCGACCTCACCCCGCCGGCCTCCTGCGACCTCGCCCCGCCCGCCCTCCGCGACCTCACCCCGCCGGCCTCCCCCCACCTCGACCAACCCGTCGCGGGTCAGGAGTTCCACGGACCGGCCGGAACGACGGGAGGCGGGCATCGTCGTCGTGACGATTGCCACCTGGTCCCCGCGAGAGGCCTGCGCGAGTGAGAGGCCCGCCACGTGGGACTCGATGCCCCCGAGGCGCGGGAGGAAGGCGTCGGTCATGTGGAGTATTCGCACAGGTACATCGTCACACGTGAGGAGGGCGGTAACAGTGGACCGAGGTCCACCCCGGGTGGCCCAGCGCCCGCTCGCCCCCAGCCTCCGATCTGCGCTTTTCCGAACGCTCCCACCGGTCCCATATGCTTGCAGACATGGAGATTCTGAAGTCCATCCTTCTTGTTGTGCACCTGCTGAGCTGGGCGATGGTCCTAGGGCTGTCCGTGGGATACCTGAACAAGCGTGAGGTTCCCAAGGGCGTCATGCACTCGGCGGCGAGCGCGCTGGTGACGGGTCTCCTGATCGTGGTGGTGATGGAGATGACGCCGGACGTCACCGTCAACCACATGAAGGTGGGCATCAAGCTCCTGATCGCCGTGGCCGTGACCGTGCTGTCCGTGATGGCCGAGCGCAAGCAGGACGGCCACAGGTGGCTCGGCCCGATCGCGGGCCTCACCGTGGTGAACGTGCTCCTCGCCGTCCTCTGGTGAGCCGCGGCGCCACCCGCGCTGCAGGAGACCTCCTCTCCACAGGGGTGGCTCGTTCGGGTCACCCGGCTCGCATAGGCTGTCACCCAGCATGAGCCTCTTCGACAACCTCCCCGGCTTCGGCGTGCCCGCCTCCTCGCGCGAGGCCGCCCTGCCGCGCATCGTCCAGTCCAATTCCGCCCGGGACCTCCCCGACGACGACCCCTGGGCTGGTCCCGACCGTGCAGGTGGTCCCGACCGTGCGGGTGGTCCCGGCGCGGGTGGCCCCGACGGCGATCCTTGGGCCGGCACCGGACGCGCGGGTGGTCCCGGCGGGGGTGGCCCGGGCGCGGGTGGCCCGGGCGCTCTCCACTCGGGCGCGGGTGGCCCAGGTGCCTCCCGCCCCGGCGGACCGCGCCGCGATCCGGCGGAACTCCTCGAGGGCCTCAACCCCCAGCAGGCGGAGGCCGTCCTCCATGCGGGCGGGCCCCTGCTGATCATCGCGGGTGCCGGCTCGGGCAAGACCCGGGTTCTCACGCACCGGATCGCCCACCTGCTGGCCACGGGCCGCGCCCGGCCCGGTGAGATCCTCGCGATCACGTTCACCAACAAGGCGGCCGCGGAGATGCGGGAGCGGGTGGCTCACCTCGTGGGTCCGGCTGCCCGGCACATGTGGGTCTCCACGTTCCACTCGGCGTGCGTGCGGATCCTGCGCGCGGAGCACGAGAAGTTGGGGATCAAGTCCTCCTTCTCCATCTACGATGCGGCGGACTCCCAGCGCCTGATGACCCTGGTGGCGCGGTCCCTGGACCTGGACCCGAAGCGCTTCCCGCCCAAGATGCTCACCCACCGGGTCAGCGATCTCAAGAACGAGCTCGTGGATCCGGATGACTTCGCCGCGCGGGTCAGCGAGCACAACCCCGTGGAGGTGGCCGTCCGGGATGCCTACCGCCTCTACCAGCGGCGCCTCAAGGAGGCCCACGCCCTCGAC
>CAZTOM010000141.1:0-292 GCA_964615555.1 uncultured Actinomycetaceae bacterium | reverse complement strand
CCGTGGCCGAGCACTACCACCGGCGCTTCCGCCACGTGCTGGTGGACGAGTACCAGGACACGAACCACGCCCAGTACGTTCTCGTGCGGGAACTGGTGGGAGACGGCAGTGACGGGGTGGAGCCAGCGGAACTGACCGTCGTCGGGGACTCGGACCAGTCCATCTACGCGTTCCGCGGGGCCACCATCCGCAACATCGAGGAGTTCGAGAAGGACTACCCCCGCGCCACCACGATCCTGCTGGAGCAGAACTACCGCTCCACCCAGAACATCCTGTCCGCCGCCAACGCCGT
>CAZTOM010000140.1:2502-6780 GCA_964615555.1 uncultured Actinomycetaceae bacterium | reverse complement strand
GTGTCATCCCGCGGAGTGAGGGCCCCCTCCGCCCCACGGCCCAGGAGGTCCCAGACGGCGGCGCTGGGCCATTCAGCGGACGGTCAGGGGCGCGGCGAGATGTGGATCGCGCCGTCGGAGTCGGCCCACGCGACCTGCCCGGATGCGAGGGAGGGGAAGCCGTGGGAGATGGCGCTGACACCCACGAAGTAGAGCTCCCCGGAGGCGGTGTCGAGGAGGTACTGGCGGGTGGCCTCCCCCATGGAACTGACGCGTTCGCCCCAGCCCACCCACTCGCCGTCGATAGTGGGAGAGGTGGGGGTGCCCGTGGCGAGGACCGCGATCGCCTCCTCGCCGGTCACCACAAGCACGCGGTGCGGCTGACCCTCCCCCGCCTCGAGAGCGAGGACCACCACGTCTCCGGAGGCGGTACCCGCGACGGGGCGCAGGCGCGGCGCCTGGGGCCCGGAGGTGGCGGTGAGGATGAGCGCGGGCTGCCCGGAGGCGGTGACCTCGTGGAGCGCCACCTCGCCCACAGTCGCACGCGGGTCGATGCCGGCGTCCACGGTGGCGAGCACGCCGCGCTCTGTGGGGCCGAGCAGCCACGCCGGATCCATGCGCACCTGGGGGTCGCCCCCCGGCTCCACGCTCGCGACCGACGGCGTGGTGCCCTCCATGCCCTCGAGCCACAGGGACCCGTTCCCGGAGATGGCCGCCCGGGTGGGATGCCAGTCCCCACCGGTGGAGCTGGTGCGGGAGAGCGCCACCGGGTCCTCGCCCGGCACCACATACTCGGCCCAGGCCTGTCCGTGCTCCCCCACCAGGCTCGGCATGAGGATCGCGGCCCCGTTCCCCACGGCGGTCAGGCCGGGGCTCGAGTCGCCTGTGGTGGTCTCCTCGCCCTCCGGGGTGGCGGCGGCAACGCCCCACCCCGTGGTGCCGAACCAGACACCGGTGAGGGTCCCGTCGGCCCCGAGGTGGCCGTCGATCAGCGGTTCGCCCTCGTAGGTCCACTCCGTGGTGAGCTCGAGGACGGTGGCACCGGAGGACTCGAGATCGGCCGTGTACGGGATCGGGGAGCCGGAGGCGTCGCGCAGGTCAGGGGCCTGCGGTGCCTGGACCGGAGCGGCGGGAGTGGTCTCCACCTCGGTCGGCTCCGTGGTGGCCGCTGCGGTGGTGGGCGCTGCCGACTCGGGCGCCGGGGTGACGGGCGGCGAGTCCCGCACCGTGGTGGGTTCCGGAACCGGGGTGGGCACGCCGTCGTCGAGGGAGGAGGTGCACGCGGCGAGGGTGAGCGCAAGGCCGGCCAGGGCGGCGGGGAGACGCGCGCCGGAGAGGCGCCTGCCGGAGAGGCGGGCTCTGGAACGGCGGGCGCTGAAGATTCGCGCGGCGGGGTGGCGTGCGGCGGGACGGTGGGCGGAGGTGGACATGGTCCCTCCAGTCTGGCCCGGCCGCAGCCCTAGCGCGCGGGAAACGGGGAGATGGCCGCGGGTGCGGACGCGGGAAGTGTGGCGGCGCGCGGAAACGGGAGTTAACGACCCGCGGCCCCGCATCCCGGGTGGGAGCGGGGCCGTGGAGAGCCGGTCGCGTCAGCGGCCGTCGGTGTCCACCACGTCCACACGGACGGGGCCCTTGGCCAGCGAGCCGATCACGGTGCGCAGCGCCTTCGCGGTGCGGCCCGAGCGGCCGATCACGCGGCCCAGGTCATCCGGGTGCACCCGGACCTCGAGCATCTCGCCGCGGCGCATGTTCTTGGAGGTCACGCGCACGTCGTCCGGGTGGTCGACGATTCCGCGGACCAGGTGGTCGAGGGCGTCGGCGAGCATCAGGACTCCTCGGTTTCCTCAGCGGCCTCCGCGGCGGGAGCCTCCTCGGCCGGAGTCTCGTCAGCGGCGTCCTCGGCGGGAGCGGCCTCAGCGGCAGCAGCCTCCTCGGCGGCCTTCTTCTCCGCGGCCGCAGCCTCGGAGGCCTTGGCCTTCTTCAGCTCGGCCTCGGCCTCGGCAGCCTTGATGGCCTCCTCGGCAGAGCCCTTCTCGGCCTTGCCCTTGAGGGTGCCCTCGGCGCCGTAGAGGCCCTTGTGCTTCTGCCAGTCGCCGGTCACCTTGAGGATCGCGGCCACCTGCTCGGTGGGCTGGGCGCCCACGGAGAGCCAGTACTGGACCCGCTCCGAGTCGACCTCGATGAACGAGGGCTGCTCGGTGGGGTGGTACTTGCCGATCTCCTCGATGGCGCGGCCGTCGCGCTTGGCGCGACCGTCCATGACGACGATCCGGTAGTACGGGGCGCGCATCTTGCCCATGCGCTTGAGTCGAATCTTGACAGCCACTTGTGTGGTTACTCCTGTTATCTCTGGTGAGGGGCACACGCTCGCCCGGTGGGTTACGGGACCCGGGGTGCTCCTCGGGACAGGGCCGGGCACAGGTGAGAGGGGCCCGTGCAGGCCGAGTACAAGGGTTCATTGTAGCCAGAGCCGCCGCAGCAGCGGCACCGCCGCGACGCCCAAGGACGGCGGTGGGCGGGTGCGATCCCTCACACCCGCCCACCTGGGGCTGCCCGCCCGGGCCCTCCTCCCCGGCGTCGCCATGGTCACTGCCGTCCGGTCACCGCACGCCGGTCACGGGAAGCCCGCCACGGGACGCCCGCCACCACGAGCCCCGCCACGGGACGCCCGCCACCGCACGCCGGTCACGGCACGTGGAGGCGGCGCAGCACGAACCAGTAGGCCCCGGCCGCCAGAACCACAAGGATCAGGTGCTGGACCATCCCGAAGGTGAACAGCCACTGGTACCACCCCCAGCCGAACCGCTCCGCCAGCAGGGGCAACGCCAACATGAGGACGAGCAGCACCACCACACCCACGATCCAGACGTAGCGGACGAACATCGCGCCCACCGCATGGCCCGCCAGGAGGAGTGCGAAGAAGCCCACCGTGCCCACGAGGACCAGCCAGGCGTTCTCTCCCAGGGACTCTCCCATCCACTCGTGCTGGAACACGGACTCGGAGGGCGGGAGCCCTGCGGCGCGCTCCAGCAGGACCACCGCCATGGCGTAGCCGCCCACCACCAGTGCGCCGACTCCGGCCGCGATCGAGGTGGAGATGGCCACGTTCCTGCGGGTGGCCCCGTTCGCGATCGGCATCCGGAGGTAGCCCGAACCAATCACGATCGCGTGGACGAAGGCCGCTATGACGGCGCCGATCAGCGGAATCCCGAGCCACGAGAAGAAGACGACCACGGTGGTGGTCCCCTCCCCCTCGGGCAACGTGATGGTGGTGGTGCTCGAGCCGTTCTCAACCTCGAGGGCATTGATGACCACCCAGAGGATTCCGGAGATCAGGAATCCGATGGCCAGGGCAACGGCGATCGTCTGGAGGATATCCAGGACGTAGACCCGGGTGAGACGCTTCACCTGGTCCCGGTTCGCGTTGTACATGCGGGGCGTCGTGGTGGCGGTCATCGTCCCACTCCTTCCGTGTGGGCCCCGCTCACGGCCACGAGGACGTCGGTGAGGGAGGCAAGCTTTCCGTTGTGCGAGAACTGCTGGCGGACCTCGTCCGTCTCGCCGGCCACGGCCACGCGGCCGCGGTTGAGCACGATCACGTCCTCCATGAGGTCCTCCACCTCGTCCAGGAGGTGGGAGGAGAGGACGATCGTGCGGGGATAGCGGACGTAGTCGGCCATCATCTCGTCGTAGAACATGCGCCGGGCCACGGCGTCCATGCCCAGGTAGACCTCGTCCACCATGGTGAGCGGCGCCCGCGAGGCGAGGGCGATCGCCACGGAGAGCGCGGAGCGCTTCCCGCGCGAGAGCTGCTGCGGGCTGCCCTTGACGCGCACCTCGAACATGTCCAGCAACTGGAGGCAGTAGTCCTTGTCCCAGGTGGGGCGCAGGTCTGCCAGCCAGTGGAGGGTGTCCTTGGTCTTCGTGTCCTCCATGATGCCGCCCTTCTCCCGCATCAGGCAGATCCGGGTGGTGACCTCGGCGTTCTCCCAGGGGTGCTGGCCGTCCACCAGGAGCGTTCCCTTCTGGACCTTGCGCAATGCGGCAACCAACCCCAGCAGCGTGGTCTTGCCGGCGCCGTTGCGGCCCACGAGGCCGGTGATGGTTCCGGGGCGGACCCTGGCGGTGGCGTTCTCCAGCGCCGTGACGCTCCCGAACCGGTGTGTGAGGTTCTCGAACTCGAACCCGATGGGCGTGGTGTTCATGATGTCTCCCCCGTGATGTAGTCGATAAGGGCCGCGGGGCGGGTTGCCAGACACAAACCCCGGTAGCGTTCGGGGGGGGGGGGCGGTGGGAGAA
>CAZTOM010000140.1:0-2492 GCA_964615555.1 uncultured Actinomycetaceae bacterium | reverse complement strand
CCGTGATGTAGTCGATAAGGGCCGCGCGCGGGATGCCGAGCATCTCCGCGCGTTCGATGGCGGGCTGGAGCGTCTGGGAGAAGAACCCGCCGCGGAGCTCGGCCACGAGCTGCTCGCGCGCACCCGGCGACACGAACATTCCCATACCCCGCTTCTTGTAGATCAGGCCGTCGTCCACGAGGAGGTTCATCGCCTTCGCGGCCGTGGCCGGGTTGATGCGGTACGTGGTGGCGTACTGCGTGGTGGACATGATCTGGTCCTCCTCCTTCAGGTCCCCGGAGAGGATCCCGTCCCGGATCTGGTCCGCGATCTGGAGGTAGATCGGCGAGCGATCGTCGAACTGATCCATACCGCCTCCTTCCATGGTTCATTACTCAACTAATGAACCATAGATGCAAGGAGGTGTCAAGCGCGTCCGTGGGATGCCGTCCGTGGGTGCCCGACGGCGGGTGGTGCCTCCCGCACGAAGGCCACCGCTCGTACGGGTGGGCCTCCCGCGAGTGCCCGACGGCGGGTGGTGCCTCCCGTACGCAAGCCAGGTTTCGCCGTCGGCGGGCGAACTACAGGAGGCGGGGCACTCCAGGCCCGGCCGCGCTACAGGACGCGGACGCCGCGCAGGACCACGGCCTGCGGGTCCGCGAGGACGGACACGTCCCGGCGGGGGTCCTGCGCGTACACCACGAGGTCTGCGGGCTCGCCGTCCGCGAGGGCGCCGGCGCCGAGGAAGCGGCGGGCGCGCCACGTGGCGAACTCGACCACGAGCGCCGGGTCAATCCCGGCCTCCTGCCAGCGCAGCAGTTCGGCGGGGATGATGCCGTGCTCGAGCACTCCCCCGGAGTCGGAGCCGGGCAGGAGCTGGACGCCGGCATCCACGAACGCGCGGAGCTGGTCCTCGCGGCGGGCGTGCATGGAGAGCATCTGCTCGGCGTAGGCGGGGAACTTGGCGGCGCCCTGGGCGGCGTACTCGGTGAAGTTGTCGATGTTGAGGAGCGTGGGCGTGACGGGGATGCCACGGCGGGCGGCCTCGGCGATGTGGTCGGCGTCCATGCCGGTGCCGTGCTCGATGCAGTCGATGCCGGCATCGAGGAGCGCATCCATCGCGGCGTGGGAGAACGTGTGGGCCGTGACTCGCGCACCGTTCTCGTGGGCGGCGGCCACGGCGTCCCGGAGCATATCGGCGGGCCAGAGGGGGGTGATGACAGCGTCGGCTCCCATGGAGCGGTCGATCCAGTCGGCCACGAGCTTCACCCAGCCGTCGCCGGCGCGGGCCTGGCGGGCCATCTCCTCCGGGAGCGCGGAGACGTCCTCGAGCTCCACCGCATAGTTGCGGATGTAGCGCTTGGGGCGGGCGATGTGCTGCCCGGCGCGGATGATGCGCGGGAGGTCGGGGCGCTCGTCGATCCAGCGGGTGTCCACGGGGACGCCGGCGTCGCGCACCAGAAGGACGCCGGTGGCGCGGTCCACGAGCGCCTGCTCCTCGGCGGCCTCGCGGCTCACTCCACCATCCGCGCCAAGCCCGATGTGGCAGTGGACGTCAACCAGCCCCGGGAGGACGTACCCGTCGAGGGTCTCGGAGGGCTCGCCGTCGAGAGCGGGTACGTAACCCACACCATCGGCGGCACGGGGAGTTGCGCCGTCGGGGGCGCCGTAGTGGATGGTGCCGCCGCGTACCCATGCAGGGCCGGCCTCAGGCCCGGTGAGCACGGGGCCCGTGAGGCGGATCATCGGTTCAGGTACTTCTGGATGTTCTTGGGCAGGCCCATCTTCGAGGGGTCGAGGCCGGCCAGCTCGGACATATCCGGCATGCCGTCCGCGCCGAACGCGCCACTGCCGGCAGCACCGCTCGCACCGGCACCGAATGCCGAGCCGCCCGAGGCTGCCGCCTCCTTCGCGCGGCGCTCGGCGGCCTCCCGCATCTCCATCTCCTGGCGGGCGCGCTTGGCGGGGTTGCCGGACTTGCCCTTCTTCTGGGGGCGCTGGGGGGCCATCCGGCCGCGGGCCTTCTTTCCCATGCCCATGCCGGGCATCCCCGGCATCCCGGGCATGCCGCCGCCGCGGGCCATGGACTTCATCATGGTCTTGGCCTGCTCGAACCGCTCCACGAGCTGGTTCACCTCGGTCACGGTGGTGCCGGAGCCCTTCGCGATGCGGGAGCGGCGCGAACCGTTCAGGAGCTTCACGTCATCACGCTCGGCGGGGATCATGGAGCGCACGATCGCCTCCACGCGGTCCACCTCGCGCTCGTCGAAGTTCTCGAGCTGGTCGCGCATCTGGCCCATCCCCGGCATCATGCCGAGGATCTTCTTCATCGAGCCCATCTTCTTGATCTGCTGGAGCTGCCCGAGGAAGTCGGTGAGGGTGAGCTCGCCCTCCCCGGTGAGCTTGGCGGCCATCTTCTCGGCCTCGGCCTCGTCGAAGGCCTTCTCGGCCTGCTCGATGAGGGTGAGCACGTCGCCCATGTCGAGGATGCGGGAGGCCATGCGGTCCGGATG
>CAZTOM010000139.1:0-6817 GCA_964615555.1 uncultured Actinomycetaceae bacterium | reverse complement strand
TGACTGCTACTCATGGCCGTCTTGTCGCGCTCCGGGTCCGGCTCCCTCGTCCGGCGCCGGCGGGTGGTGCCGTCCGCTCCTACGGTACCGGGCACTGGGCGTGCGTGCCCGAGGTGAGAGGGCTCCTGCACACGGGCCCGGGCGGGACCAAAGGGCAGGTGCGTGGGCTGCCGGCGCGGTACCGTGAATTAACTCACACCGACCGCTAGATTTGGTATCTGAAAACATATAGGATTCCCGTACGGGGGGACCTATAGTCAAGAAGAAGGCAAGTTCTGGTAGTCGGAGCCAGGGCCACACGCCCGCCGATTCACAACGTAGTGAGGAGAACGAGGTGCAGTTCCACCACCACGGGTACGTATCCGGAGATCCCCGTATCAAGCCCGCCGAGGGCGTCGGACTCAACCCCCCAACGGAGCTCCCGGAGGAGGTGGATGTCCTCATCATCGGATCCGGTCCGGCGGGTATGGCCGCGTTCGCGCAGCTCTCCGCGTTCCCCACGGTCCGTACGGCCATGGTGGAGAAGCGCGATGGCCGGCTCGTGATCGGCCAGGCCGATGGAATCCAGGCCCGCTCCGTGGAGACCTTCCAGGCGTTCGGCTTCGCCGAGCGGATCATCCAGGAGGCCTACCGGATCACCGAGACGGCGATCTGGAAGCCGGACTCCGAGGACCCCACCAAGATCACCCGGGTGGCCCGGACCCCGGATGACGAGACCGGCATCTCCGAGTTCCCGCACCTGATCGTGAACCAGGCCCGCGTGCTCGACTACTACGCCGAGGTGGCCGCCAACTCGCCCTCGCGGATGAAGCCGTTCTACGGCTGGGAGTTCATCACCCTCGAGGTCGAGGAGGGCGAGGAGTACCCCGTGGTGGCCAAGGTGCGCGGCTCCGCGTTCGAGCAGGAGGGCGAGGAGCGGATCATCCGCGCCAAGTACGCCCTCGGTGGTGACGGCGCCCGCTCCCGCGTGCGTGACGCGATCGGCGCCCAGCACATCGGCGGCGTCTCCTACCACGCGTGGGGCGTCATGGACGTGATGGCCAACACCGACTTCCCGGACATCCGCCTCAAGTGCATCATCCAGTCCTCGCAGGGCTCGATCCTCCACATCCCGCGTGAGGGCGGATTCCTCTTCCGCGTGTACGTGGACCTCGGCGAGGTGGCGGAGGATGACGCCGGCAACGTGCGCAAGACGCCGCTGGACACGATCATCCGCAAGGCCAACGAGATCCTGAACCCCTACATCCTCGACGTGAAGAACGTGGCGTGGTGGAGCGTGTACGAGGTGGGCCACCGCGTGACCGACCGCTTCGACGAGATCCCCGTGGAGGAGGCCGGCACCCGCGACCCGCACGTGTTCATCATGGGCGACGCCTGCCACACCCACTCCGCGAAGGCCGGTCAGGGCATGAACGTGTCCATGCAGGACGCCTTCAACGTGGGCTGGAAGCTGGGCCACGTGCTCACGGGCCTTGCCCCGGCGAGCCTCATGGCCACCTACACCGCCGAGCGCCAGCAGATCGCCCAAGACCTCATCAACTTCGACCGCGAGTGGTCCACGATGATGGCCGCCAAGCCGGACTCCTTCGAGTCCCCGGATGCGCTCGAGCAGTTCTACGTGCAGACGGCCGAGTTCCCGGCGGGCTTCATGACCGAGTACCCGGAGGGCCTCCTCATCGGCAACGCCCAGCACCAGGACCTCGCCGCCGGCTTCCCGCTGGGCAAGCGCTTCAAGTCCGTGGGCGTCATGCGCGTGTGCGACTCCAACCCGGTGCACCTGGGCCACCTCGCCACCGCGGACGGCCGCTGGCGGATCTACGCGTTCGCTGACAAGCCGGGCGTGGGCGAGTCCTCCAAGCTCACCGAGTGGGCCGAGTGGATGGCCTCCGAGGACGGCTTCGTGAAGAAGCTGACCCCGGACGGCGGAGACCCGGACGCCCTGTTCGACGTGAAGGTCATCTACCAGCAGGGCTACACCGAGGTGGACATGACCAAGGCCCCGGACATCTTCCGCCCCGAGGTGGGCCCCTTCGGCCTGACGGACAACTGGAAGGTGTTCGCCGCAGACCCCGCCACGGACATCTTCGACATCCGTGAGATCAGCCGCGACGGCGCGATCGTGGTGGTCCGGCCCGACCAGTACGTGGCCCAGGTCCTCCCGCTCGACGACCGTGAGGTCCTCCCCGAGTTCTTCGGGAAGATCTACTCGGCCTGACACGCGCGAACGGCGGCGCTCCCCACCGTGGGGGCGCCGCCGTCGTCTGTCCGCGAGGATGGCCCCATGGACGCTCCGACGATGTACCCCCACCTGCTCGCCCCCCTCGAGGTCCGCGGGATCACCCTGCCCAACCGCGTGGTCATGGGTGCCATGCACACCCGCCTGGAGGCCCTCGAGTCCGGGCCCGAGCGTGTGGCCGCCTTCTACGCCCGGCGCGCCCGCGGCGGGGTGGGCCTCATCCTCACCGGGGGCCACTCACCCGTTCCCGAGGGGGACGTGGACCTCACCGGCCAGGTCCTTAACGACGACGCCGACCTTGCCCCGCACCGCCTCCTCACCGCGGCCGTCCACTCGGCCGGGGGCCGCATCCTCCTCCAACTGCTCCACGCGGGACGGTACGCCCCCCACGCCAGGTGCGTGGCGCCGTCGGCGATCCGGGCACGCATCTCCCGGCACGAGCCGCGCGAGCTGACCACGGCGGAGGCGTGGGAGACGGTGGCGGCCTACGCCCGGGCGGCGGCGCTCGCCCGGCAGGCCGGCTACGACGGCGTGGAGGTGATGGGCTCCGAGGGCTACCTGATCTCGCAGTTCACGGCGAGTGCCACCAACCGGCGCGAGGACGAGTTCGGCGGGGGAGGTGAGGAGCGCAACCGCTTCCCGATCGAGGTGGTGCGCGCCGTGCGGGAGGCCCTCGGGGAGGACGGGCTGCTGGTGTACCGCATCTCCGTGATCGACCTGGTGGAGGGCGGCATGGACCGCGCCCAGACCACGGCACTCGCGCGCGGCGTGGTGGAGGCCGGAGCGGACATCCTGAACTCGGGGATCGGGTGGCACGAGTCCGCCATCCCCACCATCGCGGGGGCCGTGCCGCGGGCGGCGTGGCGCGAGGCCGTGGCCGCGGTGGCCCGGGTGGTGGACGTGCCCGTGATCGCCTCGAACCGGATCAACCACCCGCAGGTGGCCGAGGAGCTGCTGGAGGAGGGGGTGTGCTCGCTGGTCTCGCTCGCGCGCCCGCTGCTGGCGGACCCGGACTTCGTGGCGAAGGCCGCGGCGGGCCGCGCGGACCTGATCACGCCGTGCATCGCCTGCAACCAGGCCTGCCTGGACCACGTGTTCGACGGGAAGCCGGCCACCTGCCTGGTGAACCCGCGCGCCGGCCGCGAACTGGACTTCCCCGGAGACGAGCCCGGCGGCAGGGTGTTCGGCGCGGCGGCGGGGACCGGTGGGGCGCAGCGGATCGCCGTGGTGGGTGGCGGGCCCGCCGGCATCGCGTTCGCGCTCGAGGCGGCGGCGCGCGGGCACCGGGTCACGCTGCTGGAGGCGCAGGAGCACCTGGGCGGGCAGGTGGACTACGCCCGGCGCATCCCCGCCAAGTCCGAGTTCGATGGCCTCCTTGACCACTGGCGCGCCCGCCTCGCTAAGGAGGGTGTTCAGGTGCGGCTGGCCACCCGGGCCACGGCCGCGGAGCTGGCGCAGGGGGAGTGGGACCACGTGGCGGTGGCCACCGGGGTGGAGCCCCGCGTGCCGGAGATCCCCGGCGCGGACCACCCCAGCGTGGTGGACTACGCCACGCTGCTCTCCGGGCAGGTGGAGGCCGGCCAGCGCGTGGCCATTCTCGGCGCCGGCGGCGTGGGCTTCGACGTGGCCGAGTACCTGGTGGGCGAGCGCGCCGAGTCCGTGGAGGCGGCCGCCTTCCGGCAGCTCTGGGGCGTGGATGCCTCCCTCAGCGCACCCGGCGGGCTCACGGCGCCCCAGCCACCCGCCCCGCCCCGGGAGGTCCACATGTTCCAGCGCACCCCCGGACCGCTCGGGACGCGGCTGGGCAGGACCACCGGCTGGATCCTCAAGACCCGCCTAGGTGCCGCCGGCGTCACCATGACCGGCGGCGTCACCTACGAGCGCATCGACGACGCCGGCCTCCACTACCGCGTGGACGGCACCACCCGCGTGCTCCCCGTGGACACGGTGGTCCTCGCCACCGGGCAGGAGTCCGCGGGCGGGCTCGCGGGAGAGCTCCGGGACCTGGGCGTCCCGTGCTCCGTGGTGGGCGGCGCGGACGTGGCAGGAGAACTGGACGCCGTCCGCGCCATCCGGCAGGCCACCGAGGTCGCCGCCACCATCTGAACCGCGGATCTCACATGGTGGGAAATACGGGAGGGGCTTCCGTCCCCGGAGGCCGGAGGGTAGACGATGGGGGCGGGGGCTGCCGCCCGGGCGGCCACAAGGAGGAAGGTTCGCCATGCCAGGCCGTCCCACGGTGTCCTTCGAGCTGTTCCCGCCCCGCGGGAATGACCTAGAGGGAATCTGGCGGCGAATGATGCGCATGGCCGAGGCCTCCCCGGACTACTTCACCGTTACCTACGGCGCCTCCGGCGCCTCCCGCGAGGGCTCCGAGCAACTCATCCGGCGCCTCAAGGCGGAGACCGACGTCCCCGTGGTGGCCCACCTGACCTGCGTGGCGAGTCCCCGCCAGGAGGTGCGCAACCGGATCGAGCGCCTCATGGACGAGGGGATCTCGGACTTCCTCGCGCTGCGCGGGGACCCGCCCGTGGACGCGGAGCTGCAGCACATCCCGGACGAGATCCCCACCTCGGCAGACCTCGTGCGGCTCATCCGCCAGATCCAGTCCGAGCGCGGCATCCCGGACGTCCGGATCGCCGTGGCCGCCTACCCCTCGGGCCGCCACTACGGCCCCGGAGAGCTCGCCGCCCTCGCGGAGAAGCAGGACGCGGGCGCGGACTACGCGATCACCCAGGTCTTCTACGATGCCGAGGCCTACGCGGAGCTCGTGGCCGGGGCCCGGGAGGGCGGGGTCAGCTTCCCGATCCTGCCCGGGATCCTGCCCCTCACGGACCGCGGCCGCCTTCAGCGCCTCTTCGGCCTCACCGGCGTGAAGGTGCCCGCCACGCTGGACGCCCTGCTCGCCATCGAGGACGATGCCGTCCGGCTGCGCCGCGGCGTGGACGCCACCCTCGCCCTGCTGGACCGGGTGCTCGCCGTGGGCGCCCCCGGCGTGCACCTCTACACCTTCAACCGCGACCACCCCGCCCTCGAGGTGCTCGCCCACCTGCGCGAGCGCGGCCTCGCGAACCCCGCCTACCTCGCCACCCGTAACGCCTGAGCACCGAAAAGGAGCACCCCATGACCACCACCCTCCCCTCCGCCACCGTGCTCGGATACCCCCGCATTGGCCGCGACCGCGAGACCAAGAAGGCCGTCGAGGCGTTCTGGGCGGGCCGCTCGGATGCCGCGGCCCTCGCCGCCCAGCTCGCCGAGGTCCGCCGCCAGGCCCGCACCCGCATGGTGGAGCTCGGCCTCGAGCCCACCGGCGGCGCTATCCCCTCGGACGCCACCGCCTACGACCACGTGCTCGATGCCGCCACCACCTTCGGCGCCATCCCCGCCCGCTTCGCCCACCTCGCCGACGAGTCCGGCCGCCTGGACGCCGCCGGGTACTTCACGCTCGCGCGTGGTGAGGGCGACCTCGCCCCCCTCGAGATGACCAAGTGGTTCGACTCCAACTACCACTACCTGGTCCCCGAGATCTCGCCCACCACCACCTTCGCCTACGTGGACCAGAGGATCGTGGCCGAGTACCGCGAGGCCGCCGCCGAGGGCACCCAGATCCGGCCCGTCCTCGTGGGCCCCGTCAGCTTCCTGCTGCTCGCCAAGGAGGAGGTGGGCGACGGCGGCTCCGACGCCTACGCCACCGCGGGCGCCGAGCGCACCCCCTTCATCCCCCTCGACCGCCTGGACGACCTCGTGGCCGCCTACGCCGAGCTCCTCCAGGACCTCGGCGCCGCCGGGGCCCCGTGGATCCAGCTCGACGAGCCGTGCCTCGTGGCCGATGGCGACGTGCCCGCCGAGCGCGTGGTGGAGGCCACCCGGCGCGCCTACGAGGCGCTCGGCGCCGTGGAGGGCCGCCCGAGCATCCTCCTGACCGCCCCCTACGGGGAGCTGCGCGAGGCCCTGCCCGCCGTGGCGGCCGCCCCCGTGGAGGCCGTCGGCCTGGACCTGGTGCGTGGCACCCTCCCGCAAGGCGAGTCCGCCGAGCTGTTCGCCGGCAAGACCGTGGTGGCCGGGGTGGTCTCCGGCCGCAACATCTGGCGCGCAGACCTCGCCGGCGCGCTCGCAACCCTCGAGAAGGTCCAGGCGATGGTGGGCGAGGAGGGGAGCGTCGTCGTCGGGACGTCCACCTCGCTGCTGCACGTACCCCACGACGCCGCCCGCGAGTCCGCCCTCGATCCCGACCTGCGCTCGTGGCTGGCCTTCGCCGACCAGAAGGTGGGCGAGGTGGTCACCCTTGCCCGTGGGCTCGCCGAGGGGCCGGACGCCGTGGCCGCCGAGGTCCAGGAGGCCGCCGACGCGATCGCGAACCGGGACGCCCACCCCGGCACCCACCGTGTGGACGTGCGGGAGCGTACGGCCGCCATCGACGACGGCGCCACCACCCGCGTGCCCTACGATGCGCGCGCAGGTGAGCAGCACGCCGCACTGAACCTGCCGGACCTGCCCACCACCACGATCGGGTCCTTCCCGCAGACGAGCGAGATCCGTCGGGCCCGTGCCGCCCACCGCCGCGGGGAGCTGGACGACGCC
>CAZTOM010000138.1:303-6852 GCA_964615555.1 uncultured Actinomycetaceae bacterium | reverse complement strand
CCCCGCGCAGGACCTCCTCGATCTCCTCGGCGTGGTCCTCGGCGGCCTTCTTGCCCACCTCGGGGTCTGCGCCGGCGCCCAGGCCGCGGGTGAGGTCCCGGCCCACGTCCAGGTTCACGTCCGCGTCGGACATGAGCAGGGCCTGGGCGTCGGTGTTCACCGCAATGAACTCGACTCCCTTCAGGCCCACCTCGATCATGCGGTTGACGGCATTGACGCCGCCTCCGCCGATGCCGACCACCTTGATGACGGCCAAGTAGTTCTGCGGAGCTGCCACGGGAGTTCCCTCTCGTTCGAGTGTGCCTCAACCTTCAACCTGAACTGGAGGTTCAGACTTATGTCATTTCTTGTCGCGGGAAAGGTACGCACCGCCCACGGGGGCTTCAATCACCCGCGCGGGCGTGTTGGGAGATTCGCTCCGCAGATCAGGAGCGGCCCACCGCGCGGGCCAGGACTCGCCCACCGCGCGGGCCAGACCGCGCACGCCGCGTGGGCCATGACACGCCCCGCAAGCGGGGTCAGGAGGTGATCGGCGAGCGGGGTGAGGAGACGTCGTAGAAGGAGGCCTCCACCTCGGCGAGCAGCGTGTCCAGCACGGCGGCCTTGAGCTCGTTGTCCGAGTTCCCGCCCCAGCGCACCACGGCCCCGGAGTGCAGGGTGAACTCGATCGCGTCCTGCGAGTCCGCGCCCACGGTGGCGATCTGGGCGAGCACGTCCGGGGGCACCACACCCATGACGGTGGCGATATCCGCGAGGATGCCTGCGGTCTCCTCCCCCAGGGGCACCTGGGCCACGGGCACGCCCTCGGGCTGCTCGGCCATGGTGCCCAGGTCCACGCCCTCCGCGTCGTAGAGCTGGACTCCGCCGTCCACGGGCACCGCCGCCACGGGCGTGCGCGGGGTCAGGTGGATCGCGAGGCCCTGGGGCCACTCGCGGTGCACCGAGGCGTCCAACACGGTGGGCACCGCGCGGATCTCCTCGCGCAGCGCCCCGGAGTCCAGGCGCGGCAGGGGGGTGCCCACCCGCTCGTTCGCGAGCTGCCGCACGGCCCCCATGTCCACGTGCCCGGGTTCCGAGGTGATCGAGATCCGCCCGCGTTCCAGCGCGAACAGCGGCGAGAAGAACACGCCCCACGCCACCCCGAGCGCCGCGAGGGCCACGCCGGTCCAGATCACCACGCGCCGCCAGAAGGCCCGCCGGGCCGCGCGGTCGCGTTCGTCGATCCGCTCCTGCAGCCCCACCACGGGCGTGGGCGGGATCACCGCCGGGGGCTCGGGCTCCTCGCGGACCGCGGGCACCGCCGCTTCACGGGTGGGCCCCGTCTCCGTGCCCCCCAACCGAGCCGGGTGCTCCCCGGGTTCGCCCGGGCTGCGGTGGGCCGACGGCGGGTGGTGGTCAGCGTCGTCGGGCCCGGCCTGCGCTCGGCGCGCCGACGGCGGGTGGTGGGCGGCGTCGTCGGGCCCGGCCTGCGCGGGGTCCTGCTCCCCTCCCCCGCGGCGCCACCAGCGCGGGCGGGTGGGGGCGGGCTCGGGTGAGGGCGCGGAGGGGGCGCCCCCGCGCGCGGAGGGATCGGCCGGGCGCCTCACAGCTGCTCCAGGATCACGTCCGCGAGCTCGGTGACGTCGCCGGCGCCCATGGTGAGGACGAGGTCCCCCGGGCGGGCGGCCGAGGCGATCGCGGCGGCCGCGGCGAGGCGGTCTTCCACGTACCGGCCGCGCTCCATCTGGTCGGTGATGAGGGCGGAGGTGACGCCGGGGACGGGGGCCTCGCGGGCGCCGTAGATTCCGGTGACCACCACGAGGTCGGCGGCGTCGAGGGCCTCGGCGAAGCGGCCGGCGAACTGCCGGGTGCGGGAGTAGAGGTGGGGTTGGAAGAGGACCAGGACGCGGCCCTCGGCGAGTTCGCGGGCGGAGCGGAGGGTGGCGGCCACCTCGGTGGGGTGGTGGGCGTAGTCGTCCACCACGTGCACGCCACGGCGGGTGCCGTGCGCCTCGAAGCGGCGCCCGGTGCCGGTGAACATCTGGAGGCCCTCCACCATGGTGGCGGCGTCCACGCCGAGCTCCACCCCGGCGGCGAGCGCGGCGGCAGCGTTGAGCATGTTGTGCGCGCCGCGTACCCGAAGGCGCACGGGATGGCGCTCCCCGTCCAGCACGAACGCGGCGTCCTCCACGGTGAGCTCGGGGCTGGAGTGGCCGTACCCGCGGGTGCGCACGCCGCGCTCCCGGGCCGCCTCCATCACGCTGCCC
Organism: uncultured Actinomycetaceae bacterium; assembly: GCA_964615555.1. Lineage (GTDB taxonomy): Bacteria > Actinomycetota > Actinomycetes > Actinomycetales > Actinomycetaceae > JAAZBW01. The sequence continues at coordinate 4,606 of CAZTOM010000138.1, read as the reverse complement.
GCCCCGGGATCGTCCACGCAGGCGATGAGGAGCCCGCCGGGGGTGATGCGGCGGGCGAACTCCACGAACGCGGCGTGGAACTCCTCCTCCGAGCCGTAGAAGTCCAGGTGGTCCGGCTCCACGTTGGTCACGATCGCCACGCGGGGACGGTAGTTGAGGAAGGAGGAGTCGGACTCGTCGGCCTCGGCCACCAGCACGTCCCCGGTGCCCAGGTGGGCGCCGGAGCCGTACCCCACCACGGTGCCGCCCACCGCGAAGGAGGGGTCCCGGCCGGCGTGGTGGAGGGCCACGGCCAGCATGGCGGAGGTGGTGGTCTTGCCGTGGGCACCGGCCACGGCCACGAAGTCCCGCTCCCCGGCCGCCAGTGCGAGCGCCTGCGAGCGGTGGATCACCGGCAGCCCGAGCTCGCGGGCGCGCGCCAGCTCGGGGTTCGCCTCCTGGATGGCGGTGGAGACCACCACGGTCATTCCGGGCTGCAGCCGGGAGGGATCGTGCCCCACGTGGGCGCCGATCCCGGCGGCCTGGAGGCGGCGGATGGTGGGCGAGTCCGCGGCGTCCGATCCGGCCACGGTGTGGCCCTCGGCGTGGAGGAGCTCGGCCACCACGCTCATACCGGCGCCGCCGATCCCGATGAGGTAGTAGGTCACGTGAGTGCCTCGATCTGGTCCACGAGGCGGGCGGCTCCGTCCGAGGGGGCCGTCCCGGCGGCCCGCTCCCCCATCTGGGCAAGCAGCCCGGCATCCCGCACGAGGGTGGCGATGCGCTCGCTCACGAGCGTGGGGGTGAGCTCCGCGTCCTCCACCAGGATGCCGCCGCCGGCGCCCACCACGTCTGCGGCGTTCAGGCGCTGCTCACCGTTGCCGATGGGCAGGGGCACGTAGACCGCGGGTATCCCGAGTGCGGAGAGCTCGGAGACCATGCCGGCCCCGGCACGCGTGAGGGTCAGATCCGCCACCGAGTAGGCGAGCTGCATCTCGGCCAGGTACTCGAGGACGTGGTAGTTCTCCGGGTTCCCGGCGGCCTCGAGCTCGCGGCGCACCGCCTCGGCCTTGCCGCGGCCGGTCAGGTGGAGCACCTGGGCTCCGTCCACCAGGTCCCGGGCGGCACCGGCGGCGGCCTCGTTGAGCGAGACGGCACCGAGCGAGCCCCCGGTCACCAGCAGGGTGGGCAGGGCCGGGTCCAGCCCGAGCGCGGCGGCGGCCTGCTGGCGGAGCCCCTGGTACTCCCCGGCCTCCCTCCGGGCCACGAGCTCGGCCACGGGGGGCCGCAGCGGCAGGCCGGTGACCACGCGCGTCCCGCGCCGGGCCTGGAGCGGGGTGGAGGCGAAGGTGAGGGCCACCACGTCCGCCCGGCGGGCGGCGTAGCGGTTGGACAGGCCCGGGCGGGCATTTTGCTCGTGCGCCACCACCGGCACCCCGGCGGCGAAGGCGGCGCGGTACGCGGGGAAGGACAGGTCCCCGCCATAGCCGATCACCACGGCCGGGCCCAGGGAGTCGATGATGCTGCGGGCCGAGCCGAGGGCGCTCGCAATCCGGCCGGGCAGGGTGAACAGCTCGGTGGAGGGGCGGCGTGGGATGCGCACCCGCGGGATGGTGTGGAGGGGGAAGCCGGCGGCGGGCACCAGCTCGGCCTCGAGCCCGCTCGCGGTGCCCATCACCTCGATGCGGGCGGAGGGGTGGCGGCGGCGCAGCTCGGCCGCGGTGGCGAGCAGGGGGTTCACGTGGCCGGCGGAGCCGCCGCCGGCCAGGAGGAATGCGGGCTCAGCCACGGCGCCTCATCCTGGCCCCCACCACCGCGAGCGAGCGGCGGGCGGCCGCCATGGTGACGCCGGGGGCGGTGCGGGCGCCGGGCTCATCGCGCGCGAAGGCGAGCAGGATCCCGAGGGCGATGAGGGTGGAGACCATCGCGGAGCCGCCGGCGGAGACGAGCGGGAGGGGCACGCCGATCACGGGCAGGAGGCCCACCACCACGCCGATGTTGATGAGCGCCTGGCCGATGATCCAGCACAGGATGGCCGCCGTGGTGACCTTCACGAAGGGGTCCGGGTGGCGGCGGATCAGGCGCAGCATGCCCACGGCCAGGATGCCGAACAGTGCGAGCACCAGGAGGGTGCCGAGCATACCGAGCTCCTCCCCGAGGATCGCGAAGATGAAGTCGTTGTGCGCGGCGGGCAGGTAGGCCCACTTCTCGCGGGAGGCGCCCAGGCCCACGCCGGTGAGTCCGCCAGTGCCGAGCCCGTACATGCCGTGCATGGACTGGTAGCCGGCCCCGGTGGGGTCCGCACCGCCGGCGCCGATGAAGTCGAGGATGCGGGTGACACGCGAGTCGGAAGCCACCACGAGGGCGGCGGCGGCCACGAGCCCCACGAGCCCGCCCACGGCGAAGAACCAGCCGGGCACGCCCGCGATCCAGAACGCGCCCACCACCATGGCCACCACCACGAGGGCGGTCCCGAGGTCGTGGCCGCCGAGCACGAGGGCCAGGCCGATCCCGGAGACGAGCGTGGGGACCAGCAGGTAGCGCAGCTCGCGGAGGCGGTGGGAGTAGGTGGCCAGGAACAGCCCCAGGAAGAGGGCAAGCCCGATCTTGAGGAACTCGGAGGGCTGAATGGTCTGGTTCAGGCCGGGGATGAGGACCCAGTTGGTGTTTCCGCCGGCGCCGCGGCCCAGCGGGGTGAAGATCAGGGTCTGCAGCGCGAAGGAGAGGATGAGGGCCGGCACGGCGAGCCAGCGGTACCACTTCACGGAGATGCGCGAGGCGATCACGGCGAGCGGGAGGCCGATGAGGACGAACTTGCCCTGGGAGAGGAACTCCGCGAACGGGTTGCCGTCGTTGGCGCGGATGGAGGTGATCGAGGTGGCGGAGAGCACCATCACCACGCCGATCACGAGCAGCAGGACGGAGGCCCCGCCGATCAGGAAGTAGGAACGCGGCCCGGCGCCCTCGGCCCGCTCTGCCGCACCCGTGCGGTCCACCGCGGTTGCTCCGGCGCCCAGGCGCGGGCGCCGCACGGCTGTCAGCCGCCTGCGTGCCTCCTGCAGCGTGGTCATGCGCCCTCCAACTCGGCCACCGCCCGGGTGAACGCCTCCCCCCGGTGCTCGTAGCTGACGAACTGGTCCATGGAGGCACACGCCGGTGCCATCATCACCGTGTCGCCGGGCCGGGCGAGGCGGGACGCAGCCGCGACGGCCGACCGCATCACGTCTCCATCGTCGCCGCCCTCCACCTCGAATCGTGGTACCTCCGGCGCGTGTCGCACGAGTGCGTCGCGCAGGGGGGCCCGGTCCACGCCGATCAGGACCACGCCGCGCAGCGTGGGGGCCACGTCGCGCACCAGGTCGTCGAACGTGGCGCCCTTGGCGAGTCCGCCGGCGATCCACACAACGGAACCCTCGGCCAGGCCCGCGAGGGAGGCCCGTGCGGCGTGGGCGTTGGTGGCCTTCGAATCGTTCACCCAGGCCACGCCCCCCACCTGGCCCACGAGCTCGATGCGGTGGTGGCCGGAGGTGAGGCCGCGCAGCGCCTCGCGCACATGCACGGGCTCCACGCCCGCCGCCCGGGCGAGTGCGGCCGCCGCGAGTGCGTTGGAGACCACGTGCTGGGGCACCTCCCCGCCCTCCCGCGGCGCCAGGTGCGCGAGGTCCGCGAGCGTGGCGAGCTCGGCGGCGTGCGTGCGCCGGGCCGCCACGAACGCCCGGTCCACGAGCACGTCCTCCACGAGCCCCAACTCGCCCACCATGGGCGGGGCGAGCCGGATCCCGATCGCCCGCGCGCCCTCGGCCACCTCGGCCTCCTCGACCATCCGCCGGGTCTCCGGGTCCGCCACCGAGTACACGCAGGCCACCTCGGTGCGCTCGTAGACGCGCGCCTTGTCCGCCCGGTAGTTCTCCCAGCCCACGTGCCAGTCCAGGTGGTCAGGGGCGATGTTGAGGCACGCCGAGGCGAGCGGGGCCACCGAGTGGGTGGAGTGCAGCTGGAAGCTCGAGAGCTCCACCGCCAGCACGTCCGCCGCCCCGGAGGCTGCCACGCGCACGATCGGCTCACCCACGTTGCCCACCGCGGGCCCCTCCAGCCCGGCGGCGCGGAGCATCGCGGAGAGCATGGTGACGGTGGTGGTCTTGCCGTTCGTGCCGGTGAGCGTCAGCCACGGCGCGTACGTGCCGTCCGCCCGGCGCGGCCGCACCCGCCAGGCGAGCTCCACCTCGCTCCACACCTCGATCCCGGCCGCCCGCGCCCGCTCGTACAGCGGCGCGTGGGAGGGGACGCCCGGGGAGACCACCACCACGTCCGGCCGCCCCTCCAC
>CAZTOM010000138.1:0-293 GCA_964615555.1 uncultured Actinomycetaceae bacterium | reverse complement strand
GGCGGCCTGGGCCGCAGCCTCGCTCGCGTCCCACCCCTCGACGACGGCGCCCAGCCCCGCGGCCACCTCCACCGCCGCGCGCCCCGAGGCTCCGAGGCCGACGACGGCGAGGCGCATGCCAGCGAGGGTCACGAGACGCTCACCCACTCGCCGTAGAAGATGCCCACGCCGAGCGCCACGAACAGGCCGGCGATGAGCCAGAAGCGGATCACGATCGTGACCTCGGCCCAGCCCTTGAGCTCGAAGTGGTGGTGCAGCGGTGCCATCCGGAAGACCCGTTTGCGGGTGAGCTA
>CAZTOM010000137.1:0-6900 GCA_964615555.1 uncultured Actinomycetaceae bacterium | reverse complement strand
TTGGGTGGGGTGGATTTGTTCCCGGGCGGGGCGGGGATGTGACGGGCGGCGGGCGGGGTGGGGATGTGCGCCGCCCCCGCCGCGCCCCCCTCCCCGCGCGGCCTGACCCCCGCCCAATTCGCCGATCGTGCAGATCCGGCGGGAGCCTTTCCGAACGTGGATACCGGGCAACGCTCTGACCTGCAGATTTACCCAACCGCTCCCCAATTCGCCCTCCGGGCCCTCGCCGGATCCGCACGATGCCCCGCCCACACACACGTCCCAACAACCCAACGTGCGGATGTGGCGGACACCCCTGCGGGCATAAACAAGAGGCAGGGCCCTGACCTGCACGTATGCGCAGCTACCCCGCGGCTCACCCTCACACCCTCCGCCAGATCCGCACGATCACGCTCCTCCGCCGGATCCGCACGATCACACTCCTCCGCCAGATCCGCACGATCACACTCCTCCGCCGGATCCGCACGATCACACTCCTCCGCCAGATCCGCACGATCACGAATCCGACCTGCCCCCAGGACCCCATCCGAAGGAGCGATCGGCCCTGAGCAGGCCTGTGGAGAGACTCAGCAGGCCGCACCAGAAGTCGAGAGGCTGAACCCATGAGCGAAAACCGGGGCGTGGCGATCCCATCCGGGGTCTTCACACGGCGTATGGGGCGGGCGGGAGGCCTCAACGATCACGACTTCCGCTGGAACCCCGCACTCACCCGTGTCGGTTCTGACCTATACACGGCCCGGGGAGCGCTGGTGACTCCCGCTGCTCAAGCGGTCGCACTCGCACGCACGTTTCCGGTGGCCTGGGTCTCGCACGAGTCCGCGGCTTCGCTCCGAGGAATCCCCCTCGAGCATTCCCCCGCCGCGCCCCAGTTGACCGTACCGGCGGCCCGGTTCGGGATTCGGCGCAAGGGAGTCACCTGCCACGTGGACAGATCTGGGGGACTTGGCGTTGGCGAGATCGGCGGCATTGCCTGTTCCACGGCGGCGCGCATCTGGCTGGAGATCGCACCCATGCGGCGGATCGACGCGATCGCGTTCGGCGACCAGCTCGTGCGTATCCCGCGCGAACGCTATGAGGGCAGGTCGGATCCGTTCTGCGCGCTACCAGATCTCGTAGAACTCACGGCCACCCTCACCCAGAACCTCTCTGACAGAAGGCCGCGCGGGCTCGGGATGGAGGAGTGGCGGGCTGTGTGCAGACGCCTTGAGTTCCTCGACGATTGCGCAGGATTGGTCCGAGTCGGAGCCGATTCCAAACCCGAGACAGCACTCCGCATCGCGATGATCGATGCCGGGCTGCCCGAGCCAGTTCTCCAGTACCCGATCTATGTGGACGGAGTCCTCGTGACGGTCGCGGACCTCGCGTACCCCGAGCGGAAGATTGCGATCTTCTACGACGGCAGCCCGCACCTCACGCCGGAGGCCATGGTCCGAGACTCGCGCCGTAGCAACCTCCTCTCAGCAGACCGCTGGACCACCCTCCTTGCGGTGCTCTCGGACTATCGCCAGAACTTCAGGGGCATCGTCAGCCTCCTCTCCGCCGAGCTCAGGCGTGCCGCATGAGCGAACCTCCCCTGGGGATATCAGTGCCCCGCCCCACGTAATACCTCAATAGGTGGAGGAAGCAACGCCCGGGCGGCTAGGGCTATCCGCGCACCAGCCGCTCGAAGCTCCCGTGGAGGGCCCAGAAGTTCTCGGAGTGGATCGGCGCACCCCGGATTGACGCCTCGAAGTACGTCAGGTGCGTGATCCACCCGGGCACGTACGAGTCGGCCACCTCACCGAGCCCCGAATGGGTGAGTTCCAGGACGCTCCCCTCCCCCACCTCGACCGGGCGCAGCCTGATGTCCACGTGCGAGCGGGGCTCGTCCGGGAACCACCAGGACATCGAGAGCCGCTGGCCCGGCTCGGCCACCTGGACCTCGCTGGTGCACCGGTACCCGGGCGCGTGCTCCACCACGAGCTCCCGGCCGGCCGTGAAGCTCCCGGAGATCCACCGGCCCAGCCACTCTGGCAGCAGCTCCCTGTCCACCAGGTAGTCCCACACCTCGTCCGTGTCGTAGCGGAATGCCCAGGTGACCCCTACCGTCGGCACCCGACGGAATCCCTCCAGCGGCATGGCCGTCCTCCTCACCGCATCCGCCGCCCCCGCGGCAGTCAGGACCACATCATCCCAGCGCGTCGCGGGCCACCGCCAGCACGTGGTCCACCTCGTCGTCCGTGGTCGCGAACGAGGTCACGAGCCGAACCCGCTCCCCCGCAGGCCAGCCCTCCCCCGCTGGCCCACCCTCCCCCGCACCCCCGCCGTCCGCGGCGGGCGCAGATCCCATCCGGTAGAACGCCACCCCGGCGGCCTCCAGCGCATCCGCCACCCCGTCCGGCAGGTCCACGAACACCAGGTTCGCCTCCGGTTCCACCGCGGCCACCACCCCGAGCCCGCCGAGCCCCGCCCACAGCCGCGCCAACTGCGTGTTCGCGTGCGCGGCCAGCTCCAGCCACAGCCCGTCCGTCAGGTAGCGCACCACCTGCACCGACTGGAACCTCATCTTCGACGCCGTGTGCCCCGCACGCTTCGTCCGGTACACGAGCTCCGCGCTCACCGCCGGGTCGAACGAGACGATCGCGTCCGTACTCATCGCCCCGTTCTTCGTGGCCCCGAGGCTGAGCACGTCCACCTCCGCCACCATCTGCGCGGGCGTGCACCCTGCGGACGCCACCGCGTTGGCGAGCCGCGCCCCGTCTAGGTGAATCCGCAGCCCGAACTCCCGGGCCACCCCCGCCACCTCCCCGATCTCCGACGGCGCGTACACCGCCCCCCATTCCGTCACGTTGGTCAGGCTCACCACGGCGGGCTGCGAGTGGTGCGGGTCCCCCCACTCAGTCCCCTCCAGCGCCTCCCTCACGACGGCGGCGCTCACCTTCCCGCCCGCACCGGGCAGTCCCAGCATCTCCAGTCCCGCCCCGAACATAGAGGTTGCCGCGGCCTCGTTGGTGAGGATGTGGGCGTCCTCGTGGCAGAGGACGGCACCCCAGGGTGGTGCCATCGCGGAGAGCCCGAGCGCATTGGCGGCGGTGCCGGTGGTCACGGGGAAGACGCGGGCCTCCCTTTCGAACACCTCGGAGGCAAGCTCGTCCAGGCGCGCGCTGGTCTCGTCGCCCCCGTACCCGAGGGCGGTTCCCGTGTTCGCCGCGGCGATGGCGTCGAGGATCTGGGGCGCAATACCCAAGGCGTTGTCACTACGGAGTTCCACGGAGACCATGCGCCTATCCTGCCCCAGCCCCGTGAGGCCGGGGCTGGCCACCGCAGGGTAGCGACGCCGTCGGGGGGGCCGGGACCTGCCCCAGCCCCCACGGGGCGGGCCGGCCACCGCAGGGTGGGGACGCCGTCGGGAGGGGGGCGGCAGGTGGCGGGACGAGGCAGGGTGCGGAAGGCGTCGGGAATGGGCGGGAACGGTTGCGGGAGGGGCGCGGGAGCGGAACGCTTCTGGGGACAGCCATGCGGAAGGAGCCGTGATGTACGCACTGAACCCCTACCTGAACTTCCAGAGCGATGCGCGGGAGGCGATGGAGTTCTACCAGTCGGTGTTCGGGGGTGAGCTGACGATCTCCACGTTCGGCGAGTTCAACGCGGTGCCCGAGGGGCACGAGGCGTCCGACCAGGTGATGCACGCGGCGCTCGAGGGGCCGGTGCGGCTGTACGCCGCCGACCATCCCCAGGGGTTCGCGCCCCATGACTTCGTACGTGGGACGAACGTGAACCTCGCCTTCATGGGGGATGCGGAGTCCGAGCTGGCGCCCTGGTTCGAGGCGCTCTCCGAGGGTGGGGAGGTGGTGATGCCGCTCGGTCGGCAGGTGTGGGGCGACCTCTACGGCAACGTGGTGGACCGGTTCGGGATCTCGTGGATGTTCAACATCGCCACCGATTCCGATCCGGCGAGCACGCTCATGGAGGATCCCATCAGCGAGGGTGGCACAGGGGAGTGAGCACGCGGGGAGCGCGCCTCTACGACCTCGCAATCGCGCCACTGGAGTTCGCGTTCCTCCGCCACTCCCGCAGGTGGATCGGTGAACGGGCCAGCGGGCGGGTGCTCGTGGTGGGGATCGGCACGGGCGCTGATCTTCCCCACCTCGTTCGTGCCCGGAGCGTGACCGGGTTGGACCTCTCACAGCCCCTGCTGGAGGGGGCGCGGGCGCGGGCCGCCGCGATGGGCGTGGAGGCGGAGATGGTCCACGGGAACGCCGAGGCGCTGCCGTTTGCAGACGGCTCGTTCGATGCCGTCGCCGCCACCTACCTGCTGTGCGGGGTGGAGGATCCGGCGGCGGCGCTGGCGGAGATGGTGCGCGTGGTCCGGCCCGGCGGCGCCATCCTCCTGGCCGACCACGTGGCCTCCCACGTTGCATGGGTGCGGGCGGGGCAGAGGGCGATGGAGGGCGTCACGCACCGCTGGGGTGAGCACTGGCTGCGCCGGCCGCGGCTCCTGCTGGAGCGCCTGGACCTGGGGGTGGACGTGGTCGAGTCCGTGCGGGACTCCTTCGGCGTGCTGGAGCGGGTATACGCGCGCCGACGATCGAAGGTGACGGGCTCGGCTATTCGATGACGAGGCGGCGGAGGAACTCCTCCACGATGGGACCGGCGTCCGAGGAGCCGGAGAGGGCGGCGTCCTCCACGAAGGCGGCGATCGCGAGATCGCCCTGGTAGGCGATCATCCAGCCGTGGATCGAGTTGCCGTCGCCCCACTGGGCGGTGCCGGACTTGGCGTGGACGGGTTCGCCGGGGACGTCGGCGAGCCGGGTCCCGGTGCCGGAGGTGACCACTGCGCGCATCATCTCCGCGAGCGCGCCGGCCTCCTCGGGAGTGAGCGCCTCGGTGGCGCTGCCGGGGGCGGCCTCCTGCTCGTTGTTGGGAAGGAGGACGGGGACCACGGTGTGTCCGGCCGCCACGGACGCGGCCACAGTGGCCATCGCCAGGGGTGAGGCGGTCACCCCGCCCTGTCCGATCAGGGCGGCGGCGTGGTAGGTGCCGGTCGCGTCCGCCGGGACGGTCCCGGAGTAGTACGGGAAGGCCCAGGGGCCCGGCGTTCCGAGACCCAGGGAGGCGGCCCCGGACTGCAGGTCCTCTGCGGAGATGGCCCCCGCCTCGTTGATGAGGGCGGTGTTGCACGAGTACGCGATCACGAGGTGGAGCGGGATCCGGCCCGCGTGGGCGTCCGGGTAGCCCGGGTAGTTGGTGAAGTTCCTTCCCTCCACGTTGGAGGTGGGGGTGCACTCGAGTTCGGTCTCCGGCGTGTATCCGGCACGCATGAGGGTGAGCGCGGTAGAGATCTTGAACGTGGACCCGGGGGCGTACTGGCCGAGGGCCGCAGTGTTGTAACCCTGGGAGCCGGGCCCGGAAGCGAGCGCCAGGACGTGGCCGTCCGAGGGGCGCACCACCGCGATCGCAGAGGCACCCTCGTGGGGTGCGAGGAGCTCCTCGGCGAGCATCTGCATGGCGGTGTCGAGGGTGACCACGAGGGGCTCGCCGTCCGCGGCATCCTCGCGGGCGATCTCCGTGCGGTGGGTGGCGGTGGCAACGCCCTCCGCCGGAACGAGCTCGAGCAGCCAGCCCTCGGTGCCGCGGAGCTGGTCCTCGTAGGCGGCGGCGAGACCGGAGAGACCCACGAGGTCGCCGGCCTCAACCCGGCCCTCGGACTTCTCGATGATCTCCGCGGTGGCCTCACCGATACTGCCCAGCACCGGCCGCGCGAAGGTGGCCGTGGGTCCGAGGGGGAGCTCGGAGTGGACCAGGAGGACGCCGCGCATCTGCCGCAGCTCCTCCACTCCCCACTGCTCCTCTTCCTCCTGGCGGATGGTGATAGCGACCACGAACGCCCTCTCGCCTGCGGACTCCACGCGGGCCACGAACGCATCCGGGTCCATCTCCAGCCGGGTGGCGAGGGCACGGGCGGCAGCGTCCTGCTCCTCTACGGGAAGGTTCTGCTTGTCGATGCCCACGCGCCACACGTCCCGCATGCGGATGATCGCCATGCCGCCCGCGTCCACGATGTCCGCCCGCTCCGGCTCAAGGACCGAGAGTGCGAACCTCGTGTCCGCCGTGGCGTCCGGGTGCACCAGGGTGGGGTTCCAGTCCGCCACCCAGCGCGGCTCTGGCGTGGCCGTTGCACCCTCCGGGGCCTCCTCGATGTGGAGGCGCAGGTTCGCGGTGGTCTCGAAGACAACCGGCTCCGCGTCCTCTCCCATCTCGAACGTCCACGTGAGGGGGACCGTGACGGTCTCCTCTGCGCCATCCAGGGCCGAGGGAGTGGGGGTGGGGGTGCTGGCGGTGGTCATGGGGGTGGAGGGGGTGGGGGTGGTGGGGGTGGTGTTGGTGAACGTGGCGGGGGTGGTGTCCCCGGGCTCCAGCACCGCGCCTGCCACCACTGTCCGTGGCACCTCGGCGAGGTCGCCGAGGACCGCTTCGAGTTCGTCCGTGGCCTCCGGACCTGCGAAGACCCCTCCGGCGAGTGATCCCGTGCCCAACTGGCTGGCAAGCGAGTCCGCGGCCTCCTGCGGTTCGGGCCGCGGTGGCTCCTCCGGACCACAGGCTGCGATCCCCGCTGCCGTGAGGGCGAGAGCGAGGAGGGCCGCAAGTCTGGATCGAACCATGTGTCCATCAAGTCACTGCCAAGGTCCCACGTCAATCACGGCGCGCAGAGGGGCGGGCGTGCGTGGAGGATGGGGGGGGTTGGCATGCGGGAGCGCGCGTGGGAATGCGAGGGCGCGCACGTGGGCATGCGGGGGCGCGGAGGTGGGGGCGTGGACCTGGGTGGGGCTTGAACCTCACACTGTGTCAGGTGGGAGAACTGGAGTCATGGTGAAGATCGGAGAGTTCGCCCGGATGGGCCAGGTCTCGGTGCGCATGCTG
>CAZTOM010000136.1:0-6922 GCA_964615555.1 uncultured Actinomycetaceae bacterium | reverse complement strand
CTCAGGCCGTTACCGGACAGGACGTCATCGGGCAGCGAGTAGCCGGTGAAGCCGGCCAGGAGGCCGAGGATCATGAGTGTGAAACCGATGACCCAGTTGACCTCACGCGGCTTGCGGAACGCGCCGGTGAAGAACACGCGGAACATGTGCGTCACAATCGCGGCCATGAACAGCAGGGCTGCCCAATGGTGGATCTGCCGCATCAGGAGACCACCGGTCACGTGGAACGAGATGTTCAGGGTGGAGGCGTACGCGGCGGACATCCCCACGCCCTGCATGGACACGGGCATGGCGTCCTCGGGGTAGACCACGTGCGTCATCGACGGGTCGAAGTAGAGCGCCAGGAACACGCCCGTGAGCACGAGGACGAGGAAGGAGTAGAGGGCCACCTCGCCGAGGAGGAAGGACCAGTGGTCCGGGAAGACCTTGCGGGCGAACTCCTTGATCGCCTTGGCGGCGCCGGTGCGCTGGTCGAGCCAGTCACCGGTCTTGCCCGCGGCGGTCTTGTGCTGTCCGCTCGCCTGGAGCGGCTTCTTGGTGGTCAGGGCGGTCACTTCACACGCTCCCAGAAGCTCGGGCCGACCGGCTCGTGGAATTCGGACGTGGCGATCAGGTAGCCCTCGTCGTTCACCGAGAGCGGCAACTGGGGCAGGGGACGCTTGGCGGGGCCGAAGACCACGCGTGCCTCGTCCGCCATGTCGAAGGTGGACTGGTGGCACGGGCACAGCAGGTGCTTGGTGTTCTGCTCGTAGAGCGCCACCGGGCAGCCCACGTGGGTGCACACCTTGGAGAAGGCGAGGATGCCGTGGTAGTTCCAGTCCTCACGGCCGGGGGAGACCCGCTTGATGTCGCTCGGGTCCATCCGCACCAGCAGCACGATGGCCTTGGCCTTCTCGTTCAGGTACTCGTCCTCACCGGGCATCTCGCCCAGGTCGTGGGGGATCACGTGGAACACGGACCCGTTCGTGACGTCCGAGGCCTTGATGGGGCGGTTGTCCGGGTCGATGGCGAGCATCCGGCCGGGCTGGCCCTCCGGGATGTTGCCCCACGCGGTGTGCTTGAAGACGTTGACGTCCCACTCCTTGGTGAGCCCGCCCACCAGCGGCACCACCGCGGGGAGGGGGGCGAGGGCGGCGGCGGTGATCACTGCACCCTTGAGGACGGGACGGCGGGCGATGTTGGAGTCCGCCACACCTGCTTCGAGCGCGGCGACGGCACCGGCGCGCGTCTCCTCGTCGGAGAGCTGCGGGTGACGCTCCTCCACCATCTCGTGGTCGCTCATGAGGGTCTTCGCCCAGTGGACGGCGGCGAGCCCGATTCCGAGCATCGCGAGGCCGAGGCCCACACCGAGCACCGTTGTCCCGAGCCGGATTCCGGCCTGGTCAACGCCGGCGGGGAAGAGGAAGAACCCCACCACACCGGCGATCGCGGCGAGGATGGACATCACGAGCAGGGCGACGACCTGGCGCTCCCGGCTCTTGGCATGGCGCTCGTCCTCATCGGAGAGCCGCGGGGCGTGAGGGGGCAGCCCGGGGTTCGCGTACGCGCCGTCCTCGGTGAGGACGATCTCTTGACTGGTGTTCTCGTTCACGATGACCTGGCTCCTACCCAGACGGCGATGGCGATGAGGGACCCGATCCCGACCACCCAGACCCACACGGCCTCGGAGACCGGGCCGAGCGAGCCGAGCGAGAGGCCTCCCGGGGTGACGTCGTTCTGGGCATCGATGTACGCGATGATGTCGCGCTTGCCCTCGGGGGTGATCGAGGCGTCGTTGAACACGGGCATGGCCTGCGGGCCTGTCAGCATCGCCTCGTAGATGTGGGTGGGGTCGGTGGCCGTGACCGGGGGAGCGATCTTGCCCTCGGAGAGCGCCCCGCCCGCGCCGACGGCGTTGTGGCACATCGCGCAGTTGGTGCGGAACAGCTCCATGCCGTTGGCGGCGTTACCGAGCGCCGGGTCCACCATCTCGGAGGAGGGGATCGAGGGGCCGGGGCCGAGGGAGGCCACGTACGCCGCCATCTGGGAGATCGCCTCGTCGTTGAACTGGACGGGCTTGACCGGGGCCTGCGGCGAGTTGGACACCATGGGCATGCGGCCCGTGCCCACCTGGAAGTCCACCGAGGCGGCGCCCACGCCGATCAGGGAGGGGCCCACGTCCGTGCCCTGGCCCTCGGTGCCGTGGCAGTAGGAGCAGTTGGCCGCGAACAGCTTCTGGCCGGCGTCGATATCCGCGTCACTGGCGCCGTTCTGCGCGCCCGCCGGCACCACCGTGCTGTAGATCAGGGCGGTGACGAACAGCGCGAGGAGGACGAGCACGCCGGGGGCGTGCCTACTGCGGCGTGGATGTGCGAGGGAATTCACGGGTGCGGTTCCTTCGGTCGTTAGCGGATGAGGTAGATCATGGCGAACAGGGCGATCCAGACCACGTCGACGAAGTGCCAGTAGTAGGACACGACGATCGCGGTGGTGGCCTCATGATGCCCGTAGCGCTTGGCCGCGAAGGTGCGGGCGAGCACGAACAGGAAGGCGATGAGGCCGCCGATCACGTGGATCCCGTGGAATCCGGTGGAGATGAAGAACACGGAGCCGTACGAGGACGAGATGTCGAGCCCACCCTGGTACAGGGCGGCGTACTCGTAGACCTGGCCACCGATGAAGATGGCTCCCATGATGAAGGTGAGGGTGAACCACTCGACCACGCCCCACTTGCGGATGTCGAGCAGGGACCCGGTGCGCCGCGTCTGGAAGCGCTCCGCGGCCCACACGCCCATCTGGCAGGTGATCGAGGATGACACCAGGATGAGGGTGTTGACCGTGGAGAAGGGGATGTCCAGGTGGGCCACGCCATCGGGCCACTGGTCGGCATTCACGGATCGGTGCGTGAAGTACATCGCGAAGAGGCCCGCGAAGAACATCAGTTCAGAGGCGAGCCAGACGATTGTTCCGACCGAGACGACGTTCGGCCGGTCCACGTGAACGTGGGCAGGGGCGACAGCAGCTGAAGACGACACACGGACAGTATGGCGTATCAGATACGTTTTTCTCGCCCGGAACGGGCCGAAAGTCCCATTTTCTTGAAAGTTGGGACGAAAATCGCGGTATTTGGGAGGTGCGCCACCTTCGGGGGAGCGTGCCCCCGCTGGCGGCTGGCTCCTGTGGACCGTTCCGCGTGGGTAGGATGACCGCAGTCGAAGCTGGTGCCGCGGGTGCGCGGCGGGATGGAGGGATAGCGATGGCCGGGAACGAGGAGTTCGCGGAGGTCCTGCTCTTTTCGGACGACTCTGCGACCCGCGCAGCCGTGATGGCCGCCATCGGGCGCCGTCCGGCCAAGGACGTCGCCCCCATCCGTTGGGACGAGACCGCCACGGCAGCCGCCGTGGTGGAGAAGGTGGCCGCCAAGTCCTACGACCTCCTCGTCCTCGACGGCGAGGCCTCCAAGGAGGGGGGCATGTCCATCTCGCGCCGCCTCCACGAGGAGCTCTTCGACTGCCCACCCACCCTCATCCTCACCGCCCGCCAGCAGGACGGCTGGCTGGCCGACTGGAGCCTCGCGGACGCCCACGTGGCGGCCCCGTACGACCCCCGCGAGACCCAGGAGACGGTCGCGCGCCTGCTGCGGTCCGCGAAGTGACCCCGGGCGGAGTGGTGGCCGAGGAGCCCGCATTCACGTGGCCCGACCTCACTGCGAGCCTGATCGGGCGGAAGGACCTCACCGCGCAGCAGACCGGGTGGGGCATGGACCAGGTGATGAGTGGCAACACCTCCCCGGTCCAGCTCGCCGGCTTCCTCACGGCCCTCGCCACCAAGGGCGAGACAACCGAGGAGCTGCGCGGCCTCGCCGATGCGATGCTCGCCCACGCCCGTGAGCTCGACGTGCCCCGCACCACCCTCGACATCGTGGGGACCGGCGGAGACCGGGCCCGCACCGTCAACATCTCCTCGATGGCCGCGCTCGTGCTCGCCGGCGCCGGGGTGCCGGTGGTCAAGCACGGCAACCGCGCCTCCTCCTCCGCCTCGGGTTCGGCTGACTTCATCGAGGCGCTCGGCGTGGACCTCTCCCTGCCAATCGAGGCCGTCGCGGCCGCCCTGCAGGAGGTGGGCATCACCTTCCTGTTCGCAAACCTCTTCCACCCCTCCATGCGCCACGCCGCCACGGCCCGGCGCGAGCTCGCGGTGGGAACCGTCTTCAACGTGCTCGGCCCTCTCACGAACCCCGGCCGCCCCGGCGCGAACGCCATCGGCGTCTCCTCCGCCCACCACGCCCCGCTCGTTGCGGGTGTGCTCGCGGAGCGCGGGAACTCGGCGCTGGTCTTCCGCGGGCGGGACAACGGGCTGGACGAGCTCACCTCCACCACCGTGAACCAGGTCTGGCTCGTCCGGGATGGCGCGGTGGACTACGCCGAGGTGGACGCCACCCGGCTCGGTATCGCGCCCTCCACAGTTGCCGACCTACGCGGCGCTGACCCCGCGCACAACGCCCAGGTGGGCCGCGACCTCCTGGCCGGCAAGGAGGACATCATCTCCGACACGGTGCTGCTCAACGCCGCCGCCGGCCTCGTGGCCTACGGCGTGGAGGGCACCACGGAGGGTGGGATCGAGGACCGGCTCGCCGCCGGCCTCGGCATTGCCCGGGATGCCCTCGCGGACGGTCGGGCGCAGGCGGTGGTGGACCGCTGGATCGCTTTCTCGCGCGAGCACGCCACCCACGAGAAGTAGTCCCCGACGGCGGCTCCCACCTCCCGTCGCGTCCCCACCTCTCGCATCTCCACCTTTCGCACCGCGCCGGCGTAAGGGTTGGCCCGGCGTGTTCTCGCCGAGCCCGTGGTCGAAGGCCAGCTCGCGGCCGCTAGAGCGTGTCTCTCAATTCGCTACCGAGCCAGCCCGAGGAACACCATCAGGGCACGCTCAACCTCCACGAGACTTTCTGGCGCCAGCCGACCGACTCGACGACCAACATTCTCGCGGCGGACGGTGGTGAGCTTGTCGATCATGACCTGACTCTCGTGCTGAAGGCCGGTGAGGTCATCCGCGACAATGCGTACCCGCAGTAGCGGAGCGTCCACCAAGGTGCTCGACAGTGGCGCGACCGTCACCGAGGCGGTGCCCGCGAACAGGTCGTCCTGCACGATCAGCGCGGGCCTCGGCTTGGACGCGTAGGCACCTCCGGCCACGGTCCACAGCTCCCCGCGCTTCACTCCTCGTCCCAGGGAACGGTGACCGCCTCGATGAACTCCTGGTCGTCGGACAGTCGATCCGAGCTGGCGACCATCGCAGCCTGACGGTGTGCCTCCTGCGCGAACTGCTCACTGCGCACGTCGGGCACCCAGATCTGCACCGGCCGAAGACCTCGTGCGCGCATCCTCCGCCGGTACTCGCTCACCCGGTGCTGAACCGTCATGTCCACCATGTTACATGTAACGCTAGTCAGGGGAAAGCGTCGGTCTCACCACCAGCGTCCGTCTTTCCCGGCAAGGCGTTCAGGACCTTGTCCCACGTCCCGTCACCAGCTACGAGGCGGTGGCGTTTCCACACTGTTTGCCACGGAACGCCTACCCCTCCGCCCGTCGCAGGACGGCATGAAGGCCTGGGGGAGACGCCCTAGTCGAGTCCGAGGTCGAAGGCCTGCTCGAGGTCGTGGCGGGAGTAGGAGCGGAATGCGATGTAGGTGCGCGTCTCGAGCACACCCTCGGTCTTGGAGATCTGGTCTGCGATCACGTCGGCCAGGTCCTCGTGGTCCTTCACCCGCACCATCGCGATGAGGTCCACGTCCCCGGTCACGGAGTAGACCTCGCGGACGCGGGGGAGGTCCGCGACGGCGGACGCCACCTCGGGGATGTTGGCGGGCTCCACCTGGATGAGGACGACTGCGGTGATCATGGCACTCCTTTCGCTTCCCCCATCATGCCGCGTTCCAGGGATCGGACGCGGACAACCGGCCGGGTGGGAGCGCGAATGCGTGGGCGCCGGCTACTCGGTAGGCGAGCGGTGGACCCTCCTCCGAGGTGCTGACCAGCCGGACCCCGGGGGAGCGGAGCCAGTCCGTGATGAGGTCCGTCTCCTCCACGGTTGCCGCCTCACCCATCCGGGATGGGGCCGGCACGTGCTCGGCGGCCGCCACGAGCTCCTCCACGCACGCCCACGGGTCCCGCCCAGTGCGCAGGAGGTCGGACCCGGCGAACCGGCCCCAGCGGGAGACCAGCAGCTCCCAGCCCTCCCGGCCAGGCCGCGCCGCCACGATCTGCGGGGAGAGCGCCACCGCGCGCAGGCGCTCGGTCCGGCGGGCCCCGTCGATCACGGCGCGCAGCCGGTCACGGGCGCGGGCTGCGTCCTCATAGCGCTGCTCCGTTGAAAGGACGCCCATCCGCGTCCTGAGCACGTCCACCACGGCGGACAGGTCCCCGCGCAGCGCCGTCCGCGCGGCCTCCGCCGCGGCGTCGTGTGCTCGCGAGGCGTCCGGGTCCACGCACGGGCCCGGGCAGGATCCGAGGTCCAGGAGGGCGCAGGAGCGGGCGCGGCTGCCCGGGGTCCGCGGCAGGCGCGTGGTGCACGCGCGCAGTCCTGTCACCTCCGTGAGCGCCTCGAGGGCCAGCTCCGCCTGACGGCGGGATCCAAAGGGACCCCACACCACGTCCACCAGGTCCACCGGTACGCTCCGCACGATCGAGAGCCGCGGATGGGCCTCGTCCGTGAGCCGGATCCACGGCCGTGCGGAGGCACGCCGGGAGCGGCGGTTGTAGGCGGGCTGGTGCTCATCGATGAGGCGGAGTTCGCGCACCCGGGCCTCGATCACGCTGCCGCAGGGGATGGTCCTCACCTCCGTGGCCAGGTCCACCATCTCCCCGATCCGGCGGCGCTTCTCCGCGGAGGTGAAGTAGGAGCGCACCCGGCTGCGCAGGTCCGTGGCCGTGCCCACGTAGAG
>CAZTOM010000135.1:3465-6955 GCA_964615555.1 uncultured Actinomycetaceae bacterium | reverse complement strand
GGGCCGACTACATGGGAATGCTCGGCACCGTGAAGAACGCCCTGGCGCTGCAGGACTTCCTGGAGCAGGCCGGGGTACGCACCCGCGTGCAGACCGCGATCACCATGGGCCAGGTGGCCGAGCCCTACATCCCGCTGCGGGCGATCCGCCACCTGGAGAAGGGCCGCGTGGTTGTCTTCGGCGCAGGCGCCGGACTGCCGTACTTCTCCACGGACACGGTGGCTGCCCAGCGCGCCCTGGAGACCCACTGCCAGGAGCTGCTCGTGGGCAAGAACGGGGTGGACGGGGTCTACACCGCAGACCCGCGCACCAACCCGGACGCGCAGCTGCTCGAGCGCCTCACCTACGCGGACGCCCTCACCCAGGGGCTGCGTGTGGTGGATGCCGCCGCGTTCTCGCTGTGCCAGGACAACGGCCTCAACATGCGCGTTTTCGGGATGAATGAGCCGGGGAACGTCACACGGGCGCTGCGTGGTGAGAGAATCGGAACACTGGTCTCCGCACGGTAGGCCAGGGAGCACAAGGAGCACACGTGATTGACGAGACCCTCCTCGAGACCGAGGAGATGATGGAGAAGGCGATCAACTTCGCCCGCGAGGAGTTCGCGAACATCCGCACCGGCCGCGCCAACGCCGCGATGTTCAACAAGATCCTGGTGGACTACTACGGCTCGCCCACCCCCCTGCAGCAGCTCGCCTCCTTCAACATCCCGGAGGCCCGCACGGTGATCATCAACCCGTTCGACCGCACCGCGGCGGCCGGGATCATCAAGGCGATCCGCGACTCCGACCTGGGGGTGAACCCCACCGACGACGGCCAGATCATTCGCATCAACCTGCCGATGCTCACCGAGGAGCGCCGCAAGGACTACGTGAAGCTGGCCCGGTCCAAGGCCGAGGACGCCCGCATCTCGCTGCGCAGCGTGCGCCACAAGGCGAAGGACACCATCGAGAAGGCGAAGCGGGACGGCGACGTGGGCGAGGACGAGGCGGTGCGTGGCGAGCGCGACCTCGATGCGCTCACCAAGCGGTTCGTGGAGCAGGTGGACGAGCTCCTCGCCGCCAAGGAGAAGGACCTGCTCGAGGTCTGATGGTTTCACCGGGCACCACCAAGGTGGCGGAGGGCGAGGATTTCGGCCGGGCTGGCCGGAACCTCGGCGCCGCCATCCTCGTGGGCCTCGGCCTGCTCCTCCTCATCGCAGTCTCGCTGGCCTTCCGGCTCGAGGTGTTCGTGGCCCTCGTGGCCCTCGTCTCGCTGGTGGGGATCTGGGAGCTCGCCAAGGGTTTCGCGACCAGGAACATCCACATCCCGCTCGCCCCCCTGTGGGTGGGTGCGATCGGCATGCACGCCTCCGCCTGGGTGGGGGGCCCTGACGCGCTCCTCATCGCCCTGCTGCTCACCGTGGCCACGGTGTTCGTCTGGCGCGTCCTCGACGGCGGAGGCCGGGCGGCGGCACGGGACTCGGCCGCAGGCGCGTTCGCGGCTGCCTACGTCCCGTTCCTCGCCGCGTTCGCGGTGCTCATCGTGCGCCACGAGCAGCACGGCATCCTGCTGGTGGTCACCTACATCCTCATGGTGGTGGGCAACGACACGGGCGGGTACATCGCCGGGGTACTCTTCGGCCGCCACCCCATCGCGCCGGCCATCAGCCCCAAGAAGTCCTGGGAGGGCGCCGCCGGGTCCCTGGTCCTCTCCGTGGCGGTGGCCTACGTGATGCTGGTGGTGATCCTCGATGCGCAGTGGTGGTGGGCGCTCGCGCTCGGGGTGCTCACCGTCATCACCGCCACCACCGGTGACCTTGCCGAGTCCCTCATCAAGCGGGACCTCGGCCTGAAGGACTTTGGCTCGATCCTCCCCGGCCACGGCGGCATCCTGGACCGCATCGACTCCCAACTGGTGGCCGCCCCCGCCTGCTACCTTGTCTTCTCCCTGGCGGTGCCGGCATGACCAGACCACACGAGCAGGAGGCCGGTATCGACGAGCCGCACACCGGGGAGCGCCCACCACAGGGTGAGACCTCCGAGCCCCGCGAGGAGTTCCGCGGCCCGGAGGCGTACAAGCCGATCGAGTCGCTGGACCCCTCCCTCCGCCTCCCACTCACCTTCACGGAGCGCCGCCGCGGCAAGCCGCCGCGCCACCTGGCAGACCTCACGCTCGCGGAGCGCAAGGGCGTCCTCACGGAGGCGGGCCTGCCCGGCTTCCGCGCGGACCAGCTCTCCCGGCACTACTTCACCCACCTCACCCGCGACCCGGAGGCGATGACGGACCTGCCGGCCGCGGACCGCGCGGAGATGGTGGAGCGGCTCCTGCCGCCGCTCGCCACGGAGGTCCGGCGCCTCACCGCGGACGGCGGGGAGACAGTCAAGACCCTCCTCGAGCTTTTTGACGGCACCCGCATCGAGTCCGTCCTGATGGCCTACCCGGGCCGCAACACGGTCTGCATCTCCTCCGAGGTGGGCTGCGGGATGGCGTGCCCCTTCTGCGCCACCGGCCAGATGGGCCTGACCCGCAACCTGTCCACCGCGGAGATCGTGGAGCAGGTCCGCATCGCCGCCGCCGCGTGCGCGAGCGGGGAGCTCACCGGCGAGCCCGCGCGGCTGTCCAACATCGTGTTCATGGGCATGGGCGAGCCCATGGCCAACTACAACGCGGTGATGGGTGCGATCCGCCGGCTCACCCAGCCGGCCCCGGAGGGCTTCGGCATCTCGGCGCGCAACATCACGCTCTCCACGGTGGGCCTGGTCCCGGCCATCCGCCGGCTCATCGACGAGAAGGTCCCCGTCACGCTCGCCGTCTCCCTCCACGACCCGGACGACGAGCTGCGCGACGACCTCATCCCCATCAACTCCCGCTGGAAGGTGGGCGAGCTCCTGGACGCCGCCCGCGCCTACTTCGAGGCCACCGGGCGGCGCGTGTCCATCGAGTACGCCCTCATCAAGGACATCAACGACCAGCGGTGGCGCGCCGGCCTGCTCGCGGACGAGCTGAACCGGCGCGGGCACGGCTGGGCCCACGTGAACCCCATCCCGCTCAACCCCACTCCGGGCTCCATGTGGACCGCCTCGGAGCCGGAGGTGGAGCGGATCTTCGTGGACACGCTCCGGAATGCGGGAATCACCACGACTGTGCGGGACACTCGTGGGAGTGACATCGACGGCGCATGCGGCCAGCTCGCCGCTGACGTGTTGAGGAGGAAATGAGAATGAAGGACCTGTTCCCCCGCGTGGGGCGCTGGCACCGCGGCTACCAGCCCGCACAGGTGGAGGCCTTCTTTTCGCGCGCCCGCGCAGCCTACGAGGCCGCAGACGGGGCCGAGCCGCTCACCGAGGAGACGGTGCGGTCCGTGGCGTTCGACGTGGTGGTGGACGGCTACTCCACCCCCCACGTGGACGCCGCGCTCGACCGGCTCGAGGCGGCCGTGGTGCGCCGCCGCCGCGCCGACTTCGTGCGACACTCCTCCGAACAGGAGTGGGTGGACGCCGCCATCGAC
>CAZTOM010000135.1:0-3455 GCA_964615555.1 uncultured Actinomycetaceae bacterium | reverse complement strand
CCAGGACGCCTGGATGGAGCAGATCGCCGATCTCGCCACCACGCTCTACCCCCGCCTCCAGCGCGAGGAGGGGGAGCGGTTCGCGGAGGCCCGTGGCCGCGGCTACGCCAAGACCGAGGTGGACGCCCTGTGCGAGCGCCTCATCGACTACTTCGAGAACGGCACCCCCATCTCCGCCCAGCAGATCCGGCTCGCCACGTTCGCGGCCGCCCGCAACCAGAACGCCTACGACGAGGCCGTCGTGGACTCCTTCCTCGACCGCGCCGTCGAGGTGCTCCTCGCCGTCGAATGACGGACGTCCTGATTCTTGGATCCACGGGATCCATCGGCACCCAGGCCCTCGACGTCACCCGCGCCGAGGGCATGCGCGTGCGCGGCCTTGCCGCCGGTGGGGGTGACATCGCGCTACTGGCCCGCCAGGTGGCCGAGACCCACGCGCCCGTCGTCGCCGTGGCACGCAGGGGCGCCGCAGCCGAACTACGGGAGGCGCTCGCCGCCGCCCGGTACCGCGAGCCTGTGGAGGTCCTGGAGGGCGACGACGCCGCCCGCGAGTTGGCGGCATCGGCCCGCCCGGGCTGGCGGGTCCTCAACGGGGTGACGGGCGCGCTCGGCCTGCCGCCCACGCTCGCCGCGCTCGCCTCGGGGGCCACGCTCGCCCTCGCGAACAAGGAGTCGCTGGTGGCCGGGGGAGACCTCGTCCGAGCCGCCCAGCGCTTCCCCGGCCAAGTGGTGCCGGTGGACTCCGAGCACTCCGCGATCTTCCAGGCCCTCGCGAGCGGTGTGCACCGCCGCGGCATGTGCGCCACCCCCGCGCCCGGCGAGGAGGAGCTGGACGGCGCCTCCGAGGTGCACCGCATCGTCCTCACCGCCTCGGGGGGCCCCTTCCGTGGCCGCACCCGGGATCAGCTCGCGGACGTGACCGCGAGCCAGGCGCTCGCCCACCCCACGTGGTCCATGGGGCCCGTGGTGACCCTCAACTCCTCCACGCTCATCAACAAGGGCCTGGAGCTCATCGAGGCGCACCTCCTCTTCGACGTGGACCCGGAGGACATCACCGTCACCGTGCACCCGCAGTCGGTGGTCCACTCGGGCGTGGAGTGGCGGGACGGCTCCACGATCCTGCAGGCCTCCCCGCCGGACATGCGCCTGCCGATCGCGCTGGGACTGACGTGGCCGGAGCGCCGCTACCCGGTGCCGGCGTGCGACTGGTCCGTGGCCGCGAGCTGGACCTTCGAGCCCGTGGACGATCAGACCTTCCCGGCCATCCGGCTCGCCCGGCAGGCCGTGGCCGCCTCGGCCACCCATCCCGCCGTCCTGAACGCCGCCAACGAGGAGTGCGTGGACGCCTTCCTCTCCGGGCGGATCGCCTGGCTGGACATCGTGGACACGGTCCGGGCCGTGGTCGAGTCCCATGAGGGAACACCGCGCGGCGGGGCCACGTTGGAGTCTGTGAGGGCCGCCGAGGACTGGGCGCGCCGCGAGGCGCACCGGCGCCTGGAAGGAAGGTGACGCGTGGGGTTCGCCATCGGAATCCTCATCCTTGTTGTGGGCCTGCTCTTCGCGATCGGCCTGCACGAGCTCGGCCACCTGGTTCCCGCCAAGCGCTTCGGCGTCAAGGTGCCGCAGTACTTCATCGGCTTCGGCCCCACCCTGTGGTCCACCCGCCGCGGGGAGACCGAGTACGGCGTGAAGGCCATCCCGCTCGGCGGGTTCGTGCGCCTCGCCGGGATGTACCCCGCCGCGCGCACCGACACCAGCCCGCCGCTCGACCGCCACGGCCGCCTCACCCTCGTGGAGGAGGCGCGCGCCGCCAGCCGCGAGGACCTGGGGCCCGGGGAGGAGCACCGCGACTTCGCCTCCCTGAGCGTCCCGAAGAAGCTCGCCGTCATGTTCGGTGGGCCCCTCATGAACTGGCTGCTCGCCCTCGTCCTGCTGCTCGTGGTCTTCGTGGGTCTCGGAACCGGCACCGCCACCACCCGCATCCAGTCCATCTCCGAGTGCCTCCCCGAGGTGGGGGTCACCGAGTGCGCCGCCGACGCCGCTCCCTCCCCGGCCCACGAGGCCGGCTTCCAGCTCGGGGACCGCGTCACGCACTGGAACGGTGTCCCCGTGGACGAGTGGACCGAGCTCACCGAGGCCATCCGCACCGGCCCCGCCTCCGCCTATCCCGTGGAGATCCTCCGTGACGGGCAGGCCCACACACTCACCGTCACCCCGGCCCTCATCGACCGTCCTGTGTTCGACGACGCCGGCCAGGTGGTGCTGGAGGATGGCGAGCCGGTCCTGGAGCGCGTGCCCTTCGTGGGGGTGGGCCCCGCCTTCGAACTGGTCCGGAAGGGACCGGGGGAGGCCGTCCAGGCCTGGTGGGAGGGCACCGGGGCCACGTTCGGGGTGATCGCCACGGTCCCCGTGCAGCTGTGGAACACCACCGTCTCCCTCTTCAGCCCCGACTCCGAGGGCGGTGGGCGCTCCGTCATCTCGGTGGTGGGAGTGGGCGCGATCGCCGGAGAGATCGGCGGCGCCGCGAGTGAGGAGTACACGCTCGCGATGCGCACGGTGGACATGCTGGGGCTCCTCGCCTCCCTCAACCTCGCGCTCTTCGCGTTCAACATGATCCCCCTGCCACCGCTGGACGGCGGCCACATTGCCGGCGCCCTCGTGGAGGGGGCCCGCCGCGGCATCGCCCGGCTCTCTGGGCGCCCCGACCCGGGGCCGGTGGACACCGCCCGGCTGCTGCCCGTGGCCTACGTGGTGGTGGGCTTCCTGCTGCTCATGACCGTGGTGCTCGTGTGGGCGGACATCGCCCGGCCCATCTGGTAGCCCCCGCACCGCCCGCCGCCCAACAGGCCCCGCGAAACGGTGACGGGCCCGGGGCGGGCGGGTGGCGCCGTCGCCCACGAGGCCCCCTACGCAGCGGTGGGGGACGCGGGCGGGCGGGTGGCGCCGTCGGGAGAGGCGGACGGAAGGTAGATTGGGGAGCGTGAACCAGCCGATCAATCTTGGGATGCCCACCGTCAAGGAAGAGCTGCCCGTGCTCGCCGAGCGCAAGCCCACGCGCCGCATCAACGTGGGCAAGGTCCCCGTGGGGGACGGGGCGCCGATCTCCGTCCAGTCGATGACCACCACGAAGACCCATGACATCAACGCCACGCTGCAGCAGATCGCGGAGCTGACGGCAGCCGGGTGCGACATCGTGCGGGTGGCGTGCCCCACGGACAAGGACGCGGAGGCGCTGAAGATCATCGCGATGAAGTCGCAGATCCCGGTGATCGCGGACATCCACTTCCAGCCCAAGTACGTGTTCGCCGCGATCGAGGCCGGCTGCGGCGCCGTGCGCGTGAACCCGGGTAACATCCGCAAGTTCGACGACCAGGTCAAGGAGATCTCCCAGGCCGCGAAGGACCACGGCGTCTCGCTGCGGATCGGCGTGAACGCGGGCTCGCTGGACCCGCGCC
>CAZTOM010000134.1:0-6984 GCA_964615555.1 uncultured Actinomycetaceae bacterium | reverse complement strand
GGTGCGCCGGCGCCGTCGGGAATGACGGCCCCCACCGCGCCGCCGCCGCACGGGCAGGGGGTCCCCGCGCCGTCGGGGAACTACCTGAACGCGCCCGCCGGGCACCTGCGTGGGGAGCCGGAGGCCCCCGCAGACGGTTCGGCGCTGTGGCGGCGGGTCCACCGGGCCACGCCGCTGATCAAGTCGTGGCAGGTGATCGCCGCGATGATGGTGGCGATCGCGTTCTACGCGCTGGATGACCTCCTCACGGGGCTTCGCACCGCCAACCTGCCGATCATCTGGCTGGTGGGAATCGTGATTGGCGCGATCCTGCTGGCCCTCGCGATCTCTCTCGTGTACTCCTACTTCGCGTGGAAGCGCACCGCGTACGCGATCGGCGAGGACGCCGTCTACTTCCACAAGGGCATCATCTTCCGCTCCCAGCGGCACGCGCGCCTCAACCGCCTCCAGGGGGTGGACATCACGCGCCCGCTGCTCGGGCGGCTGGTGGGGCTCTCCTCCCTCGCGATCGAGACGGCCGGTGGCGCCGATTCGAAGGTGGTCATCGAGTACCTGCGCGATGAGGAGGCGGAGCGGCTGCGCACCGAGGTGCTCGCCCGCGCTGCGGGCCTGAAGGCGCGTACTGCCGGGGGCGCCGGAGCCGGCGCGGTCCCGGGCGCTGCCGGTGGTCTGGGAGCTGCCGGGGGGCCGGGCATTCCGGGCGCCGGAGGCGCTGAGGGCATGGTGCCGCCCGTATTCGCGCGGGCCCCCGAGCGGCTCGTGAACGAGCTGAACTCCGGGACGCTGGTGCTCTCGCTCGTCTACTCGCTGGGGGCCATCCTCACGGCGGTGGTGCTGGTGGGAGCCCTGCTGGTCCCCATCCTCACGGGCGAGCCGTGGGGCCTCGTGGCCGTGCTCCCCGTGGCGCTGGTGGGGCTCAGCGTGCTGTGGATGTACTTCTCCGGCCACTTCGGGCACACGATGGCCATCTCCCCGGACGGCATCCGGCTCCGCCACGGCCTCCTGTCCACCCAGAGCCAGACCATCCCCCCGGGCCGCGTGCAGGCCGTGCGGCTGGTGCAGCCGCTGCTGTGGCGCCGCAAGGACTGGTGGAAGGTGGACATCAACGTGGCGGGATACGGGATTGCGAGCACCTCCCAGGACGCCTCGGCGAACATCTCCCGCAACACGCTCCTCCCGGTGGCCTCCCGCGAGGTGGCGCTGCGGGCCCTGTGGATCGTGCAGCGCGACCTCGGGGTGGACAACCCTCAGGAGGTCCTCGCCGCAGCCATGACCGGCACGCTCGATGACGCCGGGTTCCTCCACTCCCCGCGCTCCGCGGTCTGGCTGGACCCGATCTCCTGGAAGCGCAACGGCCTGTACGTGACCCGCACCGTGATGCTCATGCGCGGTGGCCGGATCCGGCGCGAGCTGGTGGTGGTCCCGCACGAGCGGACCCAGTCGCTCGCGGTGGCGCAGGGGCCCATCCAGCGCGCGCTTGGGCTCGCCACCCTCGAGGGCCACTCGGTGCCCGGACCGGTGACGCCCCGCGTCCAGCACCTCCCGGAGGACGTGGCCGGCCAGGTGCTGCGCGAGCAGGCGCAGCGCGCCCGCGAGGCCCGCGCCAAGGAGCGTCCCGAGGAGTGGATGCGCCGCGTGGAGGCCGTCACCGAGCCGATCGAGCCGGAGGGCGGAGAGGCACTCGAGGTCCCCGCGGGTCCCCCGTCGCCTGCCGGCCCCACGCCCCCTGCCGGCCCGGCCGGCACGACCGGTCCCGCCTCTCCAGGCCCGACCGGCACCTCCGGCCCCGCTGGCTCCACCCCGGGTCCCTCCGCGTGAGCGCAGGGGAGGCCCGGCTCGGGATCGGGGTGATCGGCGCCGGCCGCGTGGGTCCGGTGCTCGCCAACGCGCTGCGGGCACTCGGCCACGCGGTGGTGGGTGTGACCAGCACGTCCGAGCGCTCGCAGGAACGCGTGGAGGCCCTGCTCCCCGGCGTCCCCGTGCTCGACGCGGATGAGGTGGTCCGCCGCGCCGAGGTGGTGCTTCTTACCGTCCCCGACGACTCCATTGCCCCCGTGGTGGAGGGCCTTGCCGCACTCGGCTGCTGGCAGGTGGGCCAGCTTGTGATCCACACCTCCGGGGCGCACGCCCTCGACGTGCTCGAGCCCGCCCGCGCCGCCGGGGCCATCCCCCTCGCCATCCACCCCGCCATGACCTTCACCGGCACCTCGGTGGACGTGGCCCGCCTGGCCGGCTGCCCGTTCGGGGTCACCGCCCCGGCCCCCGTCCTCCCGATCGCCCAGGCGCTCGTGGTGGAACTGGGCGGGGAACCGTTCGTGGTCCCGCCCGCCGACCGCGCCGCCTACCACGCCGCCCTCACCCACGGCGCGAACCACCTGGTCACCCTCGTGGCCCAGGCCCGCCGCATCCTCACCGCCACCGGCATCGAGGACCCCGGACGGCTGCTCGGCCCCCTCCTCGGGGCCGCCTTGGACGGCGTGCTCGACGACGGCGAGGCCCGCCTCACCGGCCCCGTGGTGCGGGGGGACGTGGGAACCGTCCGTCACCACCTCGAGGCCCTGGACGAGCTCGGCCTCCCGGACGTGACCGCCACCTACCGCCACCTCGCCGCCACCACGGCCCTCCGGGCGGCGGAGAACGGCCGGATCCCGGACGCCGTGGCGGCCGAACTGGTGGAATTGGCGCACGAGGATCTCCCACGGCCGGGTGGTCCACTGGATGGCCCTGCGACCGGGGCGGCAGAACCGAAGGAGTGCCCATGATCGTGGCCCGTACCCGTGCCGAACTGCGTGCCGCGCTGGATGGCCTCGGCGGCTGCCGCGGCCTCGTGATGACCATGGGGGCGCTGCACGCAGGACACCTGACCCTGGTGCGCCGGGCCCGCGAACTGGCGGACCACGTGGTGGTCTCCATCTATGTGAACCCGCTGCAGTTCGGGCCGAACGAGGACTTCGAGGCCTATCCGCGCCAGCTCGAGGCGGACCTCGCACTGCTCGAGCCCCTCGGGGTGGAGGTGGTCTACGCCCCCTCGGACGAGGAGGTCTACCCCCGCGATCCGCTTGTCCGCATCGATCCGGGCGAGGTGGCCGGAGTCCTCGAGGGGGCCACCCGCCCCGGCCACTTCGCCGGTGTCCTCCAGGTGGTGCACAAGGTGATGAACCTGGTGCGCCCCGATGTGGCCGTCTTCGGCCAGAAGGACGCCCAGCAGCTCGCACTCATCCGGACGATGGTGGCGGATCTGGACATGGGGATCGAGATCGAGGCCGTCCACATCGCCCGCGATCCCGACGGCGTGGCCCAGTCCTCCCGCAACGCCTACCTCTCCGAGGACGAGAGGGTGTGGGCCCGCTCCCTCTCCCAGGCGCTGCACGCCGGACGCGATGCGGTACAGGACGCCGGGACGGACGGCCTCTCCGACGTACTGGGGCGCGCCGGCGCCGCGCTGCGTGCTGCGGATGCGGTGATGGACAAGGCCGTGCGGGACTCCGGCGGGATCGTCCGGATCGACTACCTGGTGCTCGTGGACCCGGACACGTTCACCCCGGTCACGGAGTCCTCCACCGAGGGCCTGCTGGCGGTGGCCGCATGGGTGGGCAGCACCCGCCTCATCGACAACCGGGTCCTCCGGCTTAGCTGAACCGCGGTCCCGCACTCCCCGCGCCGGCGCCCCGCCCCCGGCGGGCGGGTAGAGCGCGGCACCGTGGGCTGACAGCGCGGCACGGTGGGCTGGAGGTGCGCGGGAGGGGCGTGGTGGGGGAGACTGGATGCCGCCCGGGTCTGCCACCCGTTGCCGAGGAGGATGAATGACCAGCCTGATGCGCTCCATGATGATCTCGAAGATCCACCGCGCCACCATCACGGATGCCGATCTTCACTACGTGGGATCGATCACGGTGGACGAGGACGTCATGAAGGCCGCGGACCTCCTGCCCGGCCAGGCCGTGGACGTGGTGGACGTGACCAACGGCAACCGCCTCACCACGTACGCCATCCCCGGCGAGGCCGGGTCCGGCATCCTGTGCATCAACGGCGCCGCCGCGCACCTGATCAACAAGGGCGACATCGTCATCCTCATCGCCTACGGCATGATGTCCGACGCCGAGTCCCGCACCTACCTGCCCAAGGTGGTCTTCGTGGACGAGAACAACCAGGCCATCGACATCGGTGACGACCCCGGCTTCGTGCCGGACACCACCGCCGGGCAGGCACCCCACATGGTGCCGAGCGGACTCCCGTTCCGGCACTGATCGACTACGCCGTCCAGTCCTCCGCCACCTGCTGCAGGGTGAGCGCGCCCCCGGAGAGGTTCCGGGCGTCGAACCCGTTGCCCAGCAGGATGCGAGTGGCCAGGTAGGACCGCACCCCGGAGGCGCAGTGCACGAACACCGGCCGATCGCCGGCAGCGGACCGCACCTCGTCCAGGCGGGCACGCAGCTCCGTGTGGGGAATGTTCAGGGCCTCGGGCACGTGCCCGCCGGCGAACTCCCCGGCCGAGCGCACGTCCAGGACCAGCCCGGTCTCCCGCGCTGACCCCAGCTCCTCCGCGTACCACACCGGCATCGTGCCGTTGAGGATGTTCTGCGCGGTGAAGCCCACCATGTTCACCGCGTCCTTCGCGGAGCCGAACGGTGGGGCGTAGGTGAGGTCCAGTTCGGTGAGGTCATCGGCCGTGAGCCCGGCGTAGATGGCGGTGGACAGGACGTCGATGCGCTTGTCCACGCCGTCCGCACCCACGGCCTGTGCGCCGAGGAGCCGCCCGTCCCGCGCGAAGGAGGCCACGATGTGCACCTGCGTGGCGCCGGGGTAGTAGCCGGCGTGCTGGTTGGGGTGCACGTGCACGGTCACCACGTCCTCGCCCGCCGCCTCCAGCGCGCGCCGGGAGGCGCCGGTCACGGCCGCCACCTGGCCGAACACCCGCACGATCGAGGTGGACTGCACCCGCGGCGGCCGGGAGTCCTCCGACTGGAGGCCCCGCATGATCGCGTCCGCGGCGAGCCGGCCGTGCCGGTTCGCGGGCGCCGCGAGCGGCACAGGTCCCAGCACGTCTGCGCCGCCGACCACCTGCCGCAGCTGGACCGCATCGCCCACGGCCCAGATGTGCGGGTCCGAGGTGCGCATGAGCGAGTCCACCACGATCGCCCCGCGCACGCCGAGCTCGAGCCCGGCCTCCCGGGCCAGCTCGCTCCGTGGGGCCACGCCTGTGGAGAGCAGCACGAGGTCCGCCTCCAGCGAGCTCCCATCGGCCAGGCCCACGCTCACCCCGCGCCCCTTCACCCCGTCCGAGATGGCCTGCACCGCGGTGCCCACCCGCACGTCCACGCCGTGCTTCACGAGCTCCGCCTGGATGAGGGGGGCCAGCTCCGCGTCCAACGGCGGCAGCACCTGCGGCGCGAACTCCACGAGCGTCACGTCCAGCCCGCGGTGCGTGAGTGCCTCCACCGCCTCCAGTCCGATGAACCCCGCCCCGACGACGACCGCCCGGCCCCCGCCCTCGGCGTGCGTCTCGCTGGACTCGCCCAGGACCTCGTCCACCCGGGCCATGACCTCGTCGAGCTGGGGGATCGTGTAGAGCTGGAACACGTACTCGTGGTCCGCTCCCTCGATGGGGGGAACCATCGGGGAGGCACCCGGAGCGAGGAGGAGGGCGTCGTAC
This sequence comes from uncultured Actinomycetaceae bacterium, assembly GCA_964615555.1. Taxonomy (GTDB): domain Bacteria; phylum Actinomycetota; class Actinomycetes; order Actinomycetales; family Actinomycetaceae; genus JAAZBW01. The sequence goes on along the minus strand of CAZTOM010000134.1, from coordinate 1,331 downwards.
GGGAGGTGGTACTCGCCGTCGGGACCGGAGACGGTCACCGTACGGGAGGCGCGGTCGATGGAGGTGGCCTCCGAGTTCACGCGCACGTCCAGGTTGAGCTGGGCGGCGAGGGAGTCCGGGGTGTGGAGGAGGAGAGCCTCGCGGCGCCCGATCTCCCCGGCCAGGTGGTAGGGCAGGCCGCAGTTGGCGAAGGAGACGTAGGGGCCCTTCTCGAGGACGATGATCTCTGCGGTTTCGTTGAGTCGGCGGGCGCGCGCGGCGGCGCTCATCCCGCCGGCGACGCCGCCGACGATGACGAGTTTCATTGGGGTGTTCCTTGGAAGTACTGAGGGGTGGGTGGGGTGTGCCTGGCGCGATCAGGTGAGCGTCAGGAACAGCTTCTCGAGCCGCTCGGGCTCCATGGCCTCATCCGGGTTGGCCATGCACTGCTGGAGCGCGGTGGCGATGATGGAGTACCCGGCCTTGTCCAGCGCCTTCGAGCAGGCGGCGAGCTGGTGGACCACCTTCTCGCAGTCCGCACCCTCGTCGAGCATGCGGATGACGCCCTCGAGCTGGCCCTTCGCGCGGGCGAGCCGGTTACGGACGGCAGTGAACTCCTCTGGCTTGAGTTGCATCGGGATCCCTCCTTGCGGGGTGCGGCACGTAGACACTGTCACACGAACGATCCGCCGGCGTGCTGCCACGCGGCCATGCCGCCCTTGATGGAGGAGGCGGGGAAGCCGGCGGCCCGCAGCTGGGCGGCACCACTCTTCGAGCGCATGCCGCTCGCGCAGACCACGAACACGTGCTTGCCCTTGCGGATGCGGCCCGTGGAGCCGGAGAGGGAGCCGAGGGGGATGTGGATGGCCTCGCGGGCGTGCCCGGCCTTCCACTCGTGCTTCTCGCGGACGTCCACGAGGATGGCCCCGTCCTTGACGAGCTCGATGGCGCGCTCGGCGCTCACGTTGTTCGGGATCGCATCGGGATCGGAGGAGCGGCGGAAGAAGTCAAAGATTCCCATACGGGCAACTATACCCTAGGGGGTATACGTCCGGTGACGTTGCCGGGTTGTGGTTGCCACGTGGGCTGCCGGGGGTGGCGCGGCCCGCCCGCCGCGCCGCCGGGACGTTGCTGCCACATAGGTAGGATGCGGGGCGTGAGCGATCAGCATGCCCCCCAGTCCCATGACGAGCAGTTCGAGCAGTACCGCGTGCGCGCCGCCAAGCGTGAGCGCCTGCTGGAGTCCGGGACCTCGCCCTACCCCGCCTCCGTGCCCGTCACCCACACGGTGCGCCAGGTGCGGGAGCAGTTCGGGTCCGCGTTCGAGTCCGGACAGGAGGACCCCTCGGTTC
>CAZTOM010000133.1:4421-7028 GCA_964615555.1 uncultured Actinomycetaceae bacterium | reverse complement strand
GGCCAGGTGTTCATGGCCAAGAACTCCCAGGACGCGGTGAAGACGTTCCGCCCCTACTTCGATAACGCGCCCGTCTACGGCGGCGGCCCCTCCATGGAGGACTTCACGCGCGAGACCCCGCTCACCGTGGGCTCCCCGCAGCAGGTGATCGACCGATACGGCGCCATGCGCGAGGACGTGGGCCACTTCCAGCGGCTCCTCTTCCTCATCGACCACGCCGGCCTCCCCCTGGAGATGGTGCTCGAGCAGATGGAGATCCTCGGCTCCGAGGTGGTCCCCGTGCTCCGCAAGGAGTTCGATGACGCCCGCCCTGCCGACGTCCCGGACGCCCCCACCCACGCCGCCCGCGTGGCCGCACTCGGGAAGCGCGAGGAGGCCGAGCGCGGCCCCTCGGCCGACCTGTGGACCGGCACCCGCGCCGAGGACGAGAACCTGCTCGTGGAGGTGGACGTGGAGTCCGGTGAGGTGGTCAAGTGAGCCGCCGCCTGGTTGTCCTGTCCGCCGCCCTCTCCGAGTCCTCGACGACGACGATGCTCGGCGAGCGTCTGGCCGCCGCCTCGGTTAGGGCCTCCTCCGAAGAGCTGGAGGTGGTCACCATCGAGCTGCGCGACTACTTCGCGGAGATCGCCCAGGCGTTCGGCTCGTTCGCGCCCGAACGCCTGCGGGAGGTCTTCGAGCAGGTGGCCGCCGCCGACGGCGTGATCGCCCTGACCCCGATCTACAACACCTCCTACTCGGGCCTGTTCAAGTCCTTCTTCGACGTCCTGCCCGAGGACTCGCTGCGCGGCACCCCCGTGCTGATCGGCGCCACGGGTGGCACACCCCGCCACTCGCTCGCCCTGGACTACGCGGTGCGGCCGATGCTCTCCTATCTGAAGGCGGAGGTGCTCACCACCACGGTGTTCGCCGCCACCGAGGACTGGGGAACCGCCGCCGACGATGTGCGCCCGCTCCCCGAGCGGATCGAGCTGGCCGGCGCCCGCCTCGCGGACGCCATCTCCGCCCGGCCCGTGAAGCACGCGGTGGACGAGTTCGAGGCCACCCCCTCCTTTGCGGAGATGCTCAGCCAATCTCAAGGGCGGTAACGAGCCACCGGCCGTGGTAGCGCTCCAGGCGGAGCGCCGCCGCGCGGCAGCGCTGCCCGTCGTGCAGCACCGTGGAGACCTCCACCGTGTGCTCGTCGCTCCACTCGGCCCGTTGCGAGCGGACGCTCGCGATCCGGCCGCGCGAGGGGCCGAGCACTCGGGCTGCGAGGCCCGCCCGGCGGGAGAGCGCCCGGTAGATCGGCTCGTCCAGCCAGCGGCTGAGCTGTTGGACCGGGCGTAGGCCCAGCAGGCACTCGATGGCCGTGCGGGCCACCACCGCACCCCAGGCGGCCGGCTCCGGGAGGGGGCGCTGGCCCGCGGTCCAGCCCGCGGTCCGCTCGTCCCGCTCCTCCACGGCCCTCGACGGGGTGGGGGAGGCCATCCGGAACGTCACCGGGTCCCAGGTCTTCGTGGTCCCGAAGCTCGGTGGGATCACCTGCCGTGGGGCGTAGTCGGTGGCGAGGGCGCTCATGGGGTACTCCCTGGGATTCGAAGGTTCTGTCCGGGCATGATCAGGTCCGGGTTGGGCCGGAGTTCGGGGTTGGCCTCCACCCACTCGCCCACGCGCTGCCAGATCTGCGCGTCCGTGGCGTGCGCGGGCAGCTCCTCTTCCGCGATCCACCACAGGCACTCGCCGCTCGCTACCACGTGGACGTCCGCGTGCGTGAGCGATCCGACCGGGTCCGGGGTCCGCGCGGGCTCCGGGGCGGAGGTCCGGGACGTCGAGGGCTCGCGCGTTGGCTCGTGCGCCGGCGCAGTGGCGGCGGCGGTGGAGGCGGGTTCGTGAGTGGCGGCAACGGTGGGAGCGGGCTCTGGTTCTGGCGATAGTTCCGGGGTGGCCTCCGGCCCCTGATGGGCGCCCGGCTCCATCGAGCTGTCTGTCTCTTCGCGGGGTTTCGCCTCCGTGGTCGCGCTCGCCTCGGCATGGTGCTCCTGTTCGCCCAGGCCCATGCCCAGCTCGAGGCCGTCGTGACCAGGCTCGGACTGAACGACCGCGCCGGCATCCCTCTCGGGCTGGACGAGCACGAGCCCGCCGAGCGTGAGGTCCTCCGGGAGCTCCGGAGAGTCCGGGAGGGCGATGGCCGGCACGCTCCCTACCCCGATAGCGGTCACGGCTGCGCCCACGGCGAGACGTCGCGCGATCGGCGCACCCCAGCGGGCGATCCCGAGGCCGCGGCGCGTGAGTGCGGCGAGCACGAGCGCGAGGCCGGTGAGCGCGTACCACAGGGCCAGAAGCCCACCCAGTACCACCACCGCGAACGCCACCACGCCGTCCACCCGCCACAGGCCGCCCGCCCACAGGGACTGCGCGGTCTGCGCGAGGAACCCGGCGGCCGCAAGGCCGCCCACCAGGAGACCGGCACCGGCGATACCGCGTGCGGCCCCGCCCTCCCGCCGCTGCCGCTCCACCGGCTCTGCCCCGCCCGTGGGTGCGGTGACGCTGCCGTGCGCTGCCACTCCCGCCGCTGCAGGTCCGCCCGCGGGTCCAGCCCCGCCCGTGGGCCCAGCCCCGCCCGTGGGC
>CAZTOM010000133.1:0-4321 GCA_964615555.1 uncultured Actinomycetaceae bacterium | reverse complement strand
CCAGCCCCGCCCGTGGGCCCAGCCCCGCCCGTGGGCGCCACCGCCCGCGTGAGGTCGGTGCGAACTCTCAGCCTGGCCATCCCCTGCCCCAATCATGCCGTTTGATGCTGTTTGATGCATTTAGAGTGCACCTGATCCGGCTTGGTGTCCAGCCCTGCACCCACACTGTGGACAAACCACGCCGCCCGCGCCCGCCGCGCGGCTACCGTGGGGGCATGCAGGGGGAGGACGACGCACGCTGGCAGCGGCTCTTCGAGGACCTCGCCAGCCTCGAGGACCCCACCTGGGACGAGCACGAGGTGGCGGACCTCGCCCGCGCCGAAACCGTGGGAATCCGCCTCACCGAACGCCTCACGGGCACGCTCGGGCACCAGGTCTCCCTCCAGACCGTGACGGGCCGCGTCATCACGGGCCGCCTCATCACAGTGGCCGAAGCATGGCTGGTCCTCCGCGACCAGGCGGCCGACCACCTCGTGGCCATCTCCGGCATCGCCACCGTGGGCCCGTTGCTCAACCCGCGCGCCGGTGCCCGCGCCATCCCGCTCGGCACGGCCCTACGGCGCATCGCCGCACGTGGGACGCCCGTGCTCGTTGACTGCCACGTGGAGGTGCGCGGAACCATCCACGCCGTGGGCGCCGATCACCTCGAGGTGCGCCTCGAGAACGGGTCCGCCTCGTCCCTCCCGACGGCGGCACTCGTGTTGGTCCGGTGCGCTCCCGGAACGTTCGGCGAGGCCTAACCGCGGCCCGCCTCAGAACTCGCCGCGGCCCGCCTCAGAACTCGCTGCGGGCCCTGCGCGCCTCGGCCTCGGAGGCGAGCCGCTCCTCGTTCTCCCGGAACTTCTGCGCGATGTAGGCCTCCACGTCCGAGATGGCCACCCGCCACTGGTTCCGCCCACCCACCTGGATGGCCCGCAGCTCGCCGGAGAGCACCATCGCACGCGCCTGGGACCCGGAGATCCCCAGCCACTCGGCCACATCGGCCAGTCCGATGAAACGCTGCTCCATGCCCGCAATCCTGCCACGGGACCCGCCCCGGCGTGGCGAGGCCCTCCCGTCCTGTGGATAACTCTGGTCCCAGATTCTCCGTGCATGGCAGGCTGTGCGCAGGGAGAGGAGCAGGGGTGGCACCAGAACTCGCATCGCGTATCCGCAGGCCCTCGTGGAGGGACCCACGGCTCGGCATCGGGATCGTGCTCGTGGCACTGTCCGTGGCCCTCGGGGCATGGGCCGTGGCGAGTGCCGGGCGCACCGTCCCCGTGTGGGCCGCCAGCCGCACCATCACGCCCGGGGAGCCGCTGGCCGGCGCGATCGTGGCCGTGGAGGTCTCACCCACCATCGAGTCGCGCTACCTCTCCGCACTCGAGACCCCCACCGGGGTGGCGGACCGCGTGGTGGGAGCGGGCGAGTTGGTCCCGGCCTCCGCCGTGGTGGCCCCGGAAACCCTGGACATCCGCACCGTGGTGGTCTCCGCGGAGGGCCAACTCTCACCGGCCGTGGTGGCCGGATCCCGGGTGGACGTGTGGCTCAGCCCCAAGGACGGCAGCCCCTCCCACCTGGTCATGGAGGACGTGGTGGTCCGCAGCCTCGTAGAGAACTCCGGCGCCTTCACCTCCCGCGGCCGCGACGTGGAACTGGTGCTCGACTCCGCCCGCGTGGGCGAGGTCATCTCCGCGATGAGCGACGGCGGCGCCATGGTGATCGTCCCCCGGAGCGGTGACTAGTGGACACGCCCGTTCTCATCTCGGTGAGCGGACCCACCGAACCCGAGATCGTCCGCGCCATCACCTCCGCCCCCGGCCTCACCGTGGCACGCCGCTGCGCCGATATCACCGAACTGCTCGCCGTGGCCACCACCGGCCGCGGCGCACTCGCCGTGGTCTCCGCCTCCCACCTCGGAATCGACCGGGAGGTGGTGGACCGCCTCCACCGCTGCGGCGTGGGTGTGGTGGGGATTGCCAGCCCCGAGGACGCGGGACGGGTGGGTGCCCTCGGGTGCGACGCCGTCGTGGAGGGGGCGGGAGAGACCGGAGCGGTGGTGGAGGCCCTGCAGCAGTTGCGCGCCCGCGCCCCCCACCAACCCGCGCCCGGCGAGGAGGCGGAGCAGCAGGACCGGGGCGGGGGACGCCGTCGGGAGGTGCCGGCCGAGTGGGACGTGAGCCTGGGGGAGAGGCCCACGGGGACGGTGGTCACGGTGTGGGGGACCACCGGATCGCCCGGGCGGACGGTGGTGGCGGCGAACCTGGCGCGCCTCCTGTCCGAGGCGGGCGCCACGTGCCTGGTGGACGCGGACACGCGCTCGCCGTCGGTGGCGCAGGTGCTGGGGCTGGTGGAGGACTCCTCCGGGGTGGCGGCGGCCGCGCGGGCGGCGTCGAACGGCCGGCTGGACGAGGTGGCCCTGGACCGGGCGGCGCGCGGGGTGGGACGGCTCGCGGTACTCACGGGCCTCACGCGGCCCGACCGGTGGCGCGAGGTTCCCGCCTCCGCGCTCTCCGTGGTGCTCGCGCGGTGCCGGGAGTCCTTCGACTGGACCGTGGTGGACGTGGCCGGCGGATGGGAGGAACCGGACGCGGACTCGCTCGGGCTCTCGCGCGATGGCGCCCGGGAGGCCGCGCTGCGCGACGCCGACGTGCTCGTGATCGTGGGCGCTGCGGACCCGGTGGGCGTGTGGCGGCTCGTGGAGCTGCTCTCGATCCGGCCGCGCACCTCCGCGCGCGAGCTGGTGGTGGTCTCCAAGTCCCGGGCCGGCGTGGCCGGGCCCTCACCGCAGCACGCCGTGAAGGAGGCGCTCGCACGCTTCGCGGGGGTGGGGGACGCGCTCGTGATCCCCTACGACCGCGCCGGCATGGACACGGCACTCCTGCGCGGGGCGTTCCTTCCGGACGCGGCGCCCGATTCGGCGGCACTCACCACCATCCGCCACCTTGCCGCGGAGATCACGGGCGAGCCGGTGCGCGGAGGAGGGGGCCGGCGTCGGGGAAAGCGCGGGCGCGGACCGTTCGCGCGCAAGAAGCCCACGGGCCGACGGCGGGCGGCGGGGGAGTCCTGAGGCGGGTGTGGCCTAGTCTGGGCGGGTGAACAGCTTGTGGGACGTTGACACCCCCTTCATCCCCCTGTTCGGCACCGACCACCTGCTCTACATCGGCATCATGCTGGCGTGCCTGACGGGCCTGCTGGTGGGCCGGCGGTGGGTGCGCAGGAACCGGGAGGCCATGCGCTGGACCCTGCTCGGGATCTCCGTGGCCCAGTTCCTCACCCTGTACGCGTGGTACGTGTTCGAGACCGGCTTCGACCTTGCCGAGGCCCTGCCGCTGCACATCTCGCGGGTCTCCACGATCCTGGGGATCGCGTTCCTCGCCACCCGCAGCAGGCGGGTGATGGACGTGGCGTTCTACCTGGGCCTGTTCGCCTACCTCACCTTCCTGATGCCGCAGCGGATCTACCCCATCACGCACGTGATCGGGTGGTCGTTCCTCATCAGCCACATCATCACGATCCTGCTCCCCGTGTTCGCGGTGATCGCCTACGGCTGGCGGCCCACCATCCCGGCGCTGTGGCGCTCCTTCGGGTGGTTCCTCGCCTACTTCGCGCTCGTGCTGGCGGTGAACCCGCTCGTGGGAGGCAACTACTTCTACCTGCGCGACCGCCCACTGTTGCACGATCTGCCGAGCCCCCTGTACGAGATCGGGTCCGTGGCGGTGACCCTCCTGCTGTTCTGGATCGGCTACCTCGTGGCCCGCGCGATCCTGGGGGCGGCCGATCCGCGCCACCCCGAGCCCGTGGCCGGTGCCGGTGGGGCGAAGGCGGCAGACTGATTCCATGCGCATCTACCTGCCCGCCACCCTCGAGGACCTCTCCGCGGACACCCTGGTGGCCGCCCGCGTGCACGCCGTGACGGCCCAGTTGCGCCGCGAACTCCCCGACGACGACGAGGAGATGCTCGAGCTCGTGGCCTTCCTCGCCGCCGCCGACGACTCCGTGCGCCTCATCGCCGAGCGCGGCGCCTCCCCCCGGCGGCTCGTCATCTCCGCCGACGTCCTCGACGGTTCCGTTGGCCCCGCACCCTCCGAGGACATCGAGACGGCACTCATCCCGGGCGGGCCGGTCCCCTGGGAGCTGGTGGTGGCCGTTCACGTCGACGACGCGGAGGCATCCGAGGAGGTCAGTGCGGCGGCCGCAGGTGACGAGGGTGCCTTTGATGCCCTGGGCGAGCGGGAGCTGCTCTGGTACGACGCGAGCGAGCTGGAGGAGCTGCGCGCGGAGCTGGGCGCCCGGTAGGGGGCTGAACTGGGCGCCCGGGAGGAGGGTGCCGCGTCCCTAC
>CAZTOM010000132.1:0-7107 GCA_964615555.1 uncultured Actinomycetaceae bacterium | reverse complement strand
CCCCGCCGGACTCCACCACGTCCGGGTAGAGGGTGCCCTGGACCAGGAACCGCACCTCGCCGCCGCCCGCAGCGCCGCCGTCCCCCGCAGCGCCGCCGCCCGCACCGCCGCCATCCCCGGCGTCGCCACCGTCCCCCGCACCGCCGTCGGCCCGCTCCACGATCCCGCGCGCCGCGCGCTCAAACGAACGGATGAACTCCCGGCCGATCGTCTTACGCTTCTCCTCCGGGTCCGTCACGCCGGCCAAGGCGTCCAGGAACACGTCCGAATCGTCCACCACCACCAGCTCCACGCCAGTGGCGGCCACGAAGTCCTTCTCCACCTGCTCGGCCTCGCCGGCGCGCAGCAGTCCGTGGTCCACGAACACGCACGTCAGTTGCGAACCAACGGCCTTCTGCACCAGGGCGGCCGCCACGGAGGAGTCCACGCCACCGGAGAGGCCGCAGATCACGCGCGCGTCCCCCACCTGGGCGCGGATCCGGGCCACCTGCTCCTCCACGATTCCAGCCGGCGTCCACGTGGGCTCGAGCCCCGCGCCAAGGTAGAGGAAGTTCTCAAGCGCCGCCTGGCCGAGCGGCGTGTGCTTCACCTCGGGGTGCCATTGCAGCCCGTACAGCCCGCGCCCGCGGTCCTCGAACGCCGCCACCGGCGCCCCCGCGGAGGAGGCGAGCACGGTGAAGCCCTCCGGCGCATCCTGCACGGCATCCCCATGGCTCATCCACACGGTCTGGATGTCCGGCGAGCCGTCCAGCAGCACGCCCGGCTCGGACACGGCGAGGTCCGTGGAGCCGTACTCGCGCGCCCCGGTCCGGTCCACCGAGCCGCCAAGGGCAGCCGCCATCGCCTGGAAGCCGTAGCAGATCCCCAGCACGGGCACGCCCGCCTCGAACAGCGCCGGATCCACGGAGGGGGCACTGTCCGCGTACACCGAGGAGGGCCCGCCGGAGAGGATGATCGCGGCGGGGTCGCGCGCCAGCATCTCCTCCACCGGCATCGAGTGCGGCACGATCTCCGAGTAGACCCGCGCCTCCCGCACCCGCCGGGCGATCAACTGCGCGTACTGCGCGCCGAAGTCCACCACCAGAACCGGACGTGACATCATCCCCACCGCACCTTCCCCACGCAACCCAGCCTCCGCCGTCGGACCGCCCGACGACGCACCCGCACCTTCCGTGCGCACCTCACCCATGTCCCGCACCCTACTGCCCGCCGCCGAGCGCCTCACCGGCCGCTCCCCCGCCGCCGGCGCGGCGCTCCCGCATGGCGGTGGCGAGCTTGACGGACATGTCCACGCGCTCGGGGAGCTCATCCTCGAACCACGTTCGGGCGCGCGGCTCCATCACGAAGGAGAGCACCGGGATGAGGCCCGCGCCCACCAGGAGGGCCATGCGGCCGAAGTCCCAGCGCATGAAGCTCCAGAGCTGGAACACGGTGATGAGGTAGACCACGTAGATCCAGCCGTGGACGATCGCCACCCAGGGGCCCAGGAAGGAGTCGCCGCCGCGGAAGACGTACTTCATGAGCATCTCGAAGGCGAGCAGCAGCAGGAACGCCCCGGTCACGAACGCCATCACGGCGTAGCGGCGGAATGCACCGCGTGCCTTGGTCTCGGTGACCTCGCGCACGCGCGCGGCGTAGAGGTCGGGGGCCTCGGGGGTGCTGGGCTCAGGCATGGGATCGCTCACGCCACGATCCTAGTGCCGGAAAACAATTCGATCCGCGTCAGTGGGCGGGCGTAGGTTGGACCGCGTGCTGGCGTTCCCCGATTCGTTCCCCGAGGGCCCGCCCCGCTCAAGCCGGATCCGACTGCTCCTGTGGCTGTTCGGGCGGGCGCGGTGGGGCGTGCTCGCGAGCGCGCTCATCTCATCGGTGCGGTTCGTCTCGCTGGTGCTCCTGCCGCTGGTGCTGGGACTCGCGATCGACTCCGGCCTGAGCGAGGGCCTCACCGCGCAGGTGTGGGCGTACGGCGCGGGCCTGGTGGGCCTCGGGCTGCTCGCGGCGGGGGCGGATTCGCTCTCGCACATCGCGGAGGTTCGCAACTGGATGAAGACCGCCTACACGGTGGTCACGAACGTGGACAACCACGTCTCCCGCACCGGTGAGCGCATGACCCGCTCCACCGCCACCGGCAAGGTGGTGGCCGTGGTGGCCTCTGACGCGGCGTACCTGGGCAACATCCTGGAGGTGGCCGGCTCCGTGATCGGGGGGCTGGTGGCCTACCTGGTGGTGGCGTGGTTGCTGCTGCAGGAGTCCGCGCTCATGGCGGCGATCGTGCTGCTGGGCCTGCCGCTGGTGACCGCCGCGAACCTGCTGGTCTCCATCCCGCTGCAGCGGCGTCAGGCCACCCACCGCGAGGCGCAGGGCGAGCTCACCTCGCTGGCCTCGGACACCGTGGCGGGCCTGCGGATCCTGCGCGGGATCGGCGGGGAGGACGTGTTCACGGAGCGCTACCGGGAGCAGTCCCAGTCCGTGCGGGCCGCCGGCGTGCGTGTGTCCAACTGGGCGGCGCTCCTCTCCGCCCTCCAGATCCTCCTGCCCGGCATCCTCGTGGTGGCGGTGGTGTGGATCTCCGCCGCGCTCGCCGTGCGCGGGGAGGTGAGCGTCGGCCAACTCGTCACCTTCTACGGCTACACCGCGTTCCTGCGCGATCCCGTCACCCGCATCGGCTACTTCTTCATCCACGCCTCGCGCGCCTGGGTGGCCGCGAAGAAGGTGGTGGAGCTCCTGCGTGTGGAGCCCGCCACCGGCCGCCTCGGGGACGCCGACCTCCCCGGCACCCCGCTCCCCCTGCCCGAGCGCGGCGAGCTCCTCCACGACGGCGCCACCGGCGTCTCCATCCCGGCCGGCGCCCTCACCGTGCTCGTCTCCCCCTCCCCGGACACCTCCGCCGCGCTCCTCTCGCGCCTCGCCCGCCTCGACGACGACGCCTCCGCCTTGGTCCGCCTCGCCGGCTCCCCCGTGGCCGACTTCCGTATCGCGGACGTGCGCCAGACCGTGGTCTACAGCCAGGCGAATCCCCAGTTGTTCTCCGGGAAGCTCACCGCGGAGCTGGATGTGCGCGACCGCGAGGACCGGCTGGACCTGCTGGCCGCACTCGCCGTGGCGGACGCCCGCGATGTGCTGGAATCCCTCCCCGAGGGACTGGACGGATCCATCACGGAGAAGGGACGCTCCCTCTCCGGCGGGCAGCGCCAACGCGTGGCCCTCGCCCGCGCCGTGGCCACCGAGGCGCCCGTGCTGCTCCTGGTGGAGCCCACCTCTGCGGTAGACGCGCACACGGAGAAGCGGATCGCCGCGAACCTGGCCCGCCACCGCGCGGGGCGGACCACCGTGGTGGTCTCCGCCTCCCCCCTGGTGCTCGAGCACGCCGAGAACGTGGTCTTCCTGGGCGCCGATGGCCGCGAGCGCGCCCGTGGCACCCACCGCGAACTGATGGACCGGGCCCGGGACGGGGATCCGGTGGCCCGCGAGTACTACCGGGTGGTCACCCGCCGCGACCTGGACGAGGAGGAGGTGGACCATGCTGCTCCCGCTCGCTGACCGCAGGACCGTGGGCGCCTACGCCCGGCGCCTGCTGCGCCACTACCGCACCCCGCTCGCACTCGTGGTGGGCATCCAGGGTCTCGGCGCCGTGGCGGCGCTCGCCGTGCCGTGGATGGTGGGTGTGCTGGTGGACGAGGTCACCGCGGGCACCACGATGGAGACCGTGACCCGGGTGGGCCTCCTCCTGGTGCTCGCGCTCGTGCTGCAGACCCTCCTGATGGGCGTGGGGGATCGCCAGTCGCGCGTGCTCGGGGAATCGATCTTCGCCCAGCTCCGCGAGGAGTTCATGGGAACGGTGACGGCCCTGCCCCTCTCCACGGTGGAGACGGCCGGCTCCGGGGACCTGCTGGGGCGCACCACCAACGATGTGGACAAGGTGCAGTGGTCCGTCCGCTTCGGGGTACCCCGGGTGCTGGTGCAGTCCGTGACCGTGGTGCTGGTCCTGGGGGCGGCCGTGCTGGCCTCCCCGCTCACCGCGCTCGCGATGCTGACCAGCATCCCGGTGCTCTACCCGGTCTCCCGGTGGTACATGAAGCGCTCCGCGGCCGCCTACGCGAAGTCCTCCGAGGCGTGGGCCACCCTGAACGGGGAGATCACCGAAACCGTGGAGCACGCGGCCACGGTGGACGCGCTCGCGCTCGGGGCCCGTCGGCGGCGCCGGATGCGGGAGGCGGTGCGCGAGTCCTGGGTGCGCGAGGACTACACCCTCTTCCTGCGGGCCGTCCTCTTCCCGGGCATCACGTTCGGCTCGGTGCTCCCCACCGCCGTTGCCGTGGTGTGGGGCGGGTGGCTGGTCTCCCAGGGGTGGGCCACGCTCGGGCAGGTGTCCACGGTAGCCCTGTACACCGTGCAGATCACCGGCGCGATGGCCGAGCTGCTGATGTGGATGGACGAGATCCAGGTGGCCGGCGCCTCCTTCTCCCGGATCCTCGGGGTGGGCCAGGTGCCCTCGGACCGCACGCCGGGCGGCCCGGAGCCCACGGACTCCGCCATCCGCGCCCGGGAGGTGCGCTACGCCTACATCGAGGGCCGGGACGTGCTCCACGGGGTCTCCTTGGACATCGTGCCCGGGGAACGCCTTGCCATGGTGGGGCCCTCGGGCGCCGGCAAGTCCACGTTCGGGCGCATGATCGCCGGCATCCACCCGCCCACGGGCGGTTCCGTGCGGGTGGGCGGCGCGAACCTGGTGGACCTCACCGAGGAGCGGCTGCGCCGCGAGGTGGCGCTCGTGACCCAGGAGCACCACGTGTTCGTGGGCACGCTCGCGGACAACCTGCGGCTCGCCCGCGCGGACGCCACCGCCACCGAGATGCGCGAGGCCCTCGCCATGGTGGACGCGCTCGGCTGGGCGGAGGCACTCGAGGACGGGCTGGAGACGAAGGTGGGCTCCGGTGCGGTCACCCTCACCCCGGCGCAGGCCCAGCAGCTCGCGCTCGCGCGGCTGGTGCTGCTGGATCCGCACACGCTCGTGCTGGACGAGGCCACCTCGCTGATCGATCCCACGGCCGCCCGCCACCTCGAGCAGTCGCTCGGCGCCGTGCTGACGGGACGCACCGTGGTGGCGATCGCGCACCGCCTCCACACCGCGCACGATGCCGACCGTGTGGCCGTCATGGAGAACGGCCGGATCGTGGAACTCGGCCCGCACGAGGAGCTCGTGGCGGCAGGCGGCGAGTACGCCGCCCTGTGGGAGTCCTGGCAGAGCGAGTAGGTGAGCGCCCGGCGTGGGGTAGGGCCCGGCGTCGGGGAGTGCCTCTCCCACCACCGCTCAAGACGCGAGAGCGGGCGGGCCCGAATCGGACCCGCCCGCTCCCTCCAGCCCTTACGAGGGCACCTACGCTCCGACGATGAGGCCGAGGACCGTGGGTAGCCACATCGAGATCGCCGGGATGAAGGCGATGAAGATGAGGCCGATGCACAGTGCCCAGAAGAACGGCCAGAGGCGGCCGATCAGGGCCTCGATCCGGACGTTGGCCACGCGTGCAGCCACGAACAGGTTGTTCCCGATTGGTGGTGAGACGTTGCCGAGGCACATGTTGAACACCATCATGGCGCCGAAGTGGATGGGGTGGACCCCCAGCTCCTGCACCACGGGCAGGAAGATCGGCGTGAAGATGAGGATCGCGGGCGTCGGGTCCATCACGGTTCCGGCGATCAGGAGGACGATCATGATCATCGCGAGCACCACGTACACGTTCTGGCTGATCCCGAGGAGGCCCTCGGTCACGAGCTGCGGCCAGCGGGCGCGGGAGATGACCCAGCCGAGGATTCCGGACATCCCGATCAGCAGCATGATGATGCCGGTGACCTTGGCGGCCTCGAGGATGATTCCGGGCAGCGACTTCAGCGGAAGCGTGCGCTGGACGAGGCCGAGCAGCAGGGAGTAGAGCACGGCGATCACCGCGGACTCGGTGGCGGTGAAGTAGCCGGCCAGGATACCGCCGATCACCACCACGATCATGAGCAGGGCTGGCACCGCGCGCAGGAACACGATGAGCGCCTGCTTGATGGTGGGCCGCTCCATGGTGGAGCGCAGCTCCGGGTGCTTCTTCGCGTACAGCGCCACCATGACGATGCAGACGAGGGCCCAGATGAGGCCCGGGCCCACCCCGGCCATGAAGAGTGCGGCAATGGAGGTCTGGGAGACCAGGGAGTACACGATGAACGTGTTCGAGGGCGGCAGGAGCATGCCCGCCGGGGAGGACATGCCGTTGACCATGGCCGCCCACGCCGGGTCGTAGCCCTCCTTCTTCATGCGCGGGGACATCACGGTTCCCACGGCGGCGGCCGAGGCCACCGATGCGCCGGAGACGGCACCGAACATGGTGTTGGCCACCACCGTGGTCTGCGCGAGCGAGGCCGGGAGGCGGCCTGCGATCACGAGCGCCAGGTCGATGAGCCGGGAGGCAATACCTCCCGTGTTCATCAATCCGCCCGCGAGGATGAAGAAGGGGATCGCCAGCAGGGCGAAGTTGTTGCTGCCCGCCACGATCTTCTGTGCCGAGGTCAGGGATGCCATCTCGAAGTCACCCAGCAGGATGAAAATGGCGAGCATGGAGGGCAGGCCCATGGAGATTGCCACCGGGACCGCGAAGGCGATGCCGACGGCCATGCCTACCAGGAGGACAATCGAAGCAAGGATGACGGGATCCATCACACAGCCTCCTCGATCTCGTCGGAGATGGTGAGCGCAGTATCGTCACCCGTCAGGATGCCGATGATGTGCACCAGGGAGAAGAAGATGATGATCCCTCCGGCCACCGGCATGACCGAGTAGATCTGCCCCACCGTGAGCGGGAGGGAGGAGATGTTCTGGTTGGCGGAGCCCTGGGCCACCGCGAGGCCACCCACGATGTAGGCGGCGATCACGAAGAAGATCACCGCCAGCTCCACCAGGATGACGATGCCCTTCTGCGCCACGGGGGCGAACTTCTCCACCAGCATCTCCACGGCGATGTGCCCGCGCTCACCGAACACGTAGGCGGCGGCGAACAGGGAGAGCACCACGAACGTGTAGGTGGAGGCCTCCGTGGTCCACGGTGCGGCGTTGTTGAGGACCTGGCG
>CAZTOM010000131.1:2243-7116 GCA_964615555.1 uncultured Actinomycetaceae bacterium | reverse complement strand
CGCGGCGCGGGGAGTCCTGGTAGGCGAAGGCCTTCACGTTGTAGCCGGCCTCACCGAGTGCCGCGGCCGCGGCTCCTCCGGCGAGTCCGGTTCCCACGATGATCACGGTGAGCTTGCGGCGGTTGGCCGGGTTCACCAGCTTCACGTGGGCCTTGTGGCTCTCCCAGCGCTGCGCGAGGGGAACGTCGCGTGGAGCCTTGGTATCGGCGATCTTGGCGCCCTCGGTGTAGAGGCCGTCAATGAGTTTCTCAGTCATGGAAAGTGGGCTCCCTTAGCTAATGACGTTCAGGAAGATGAGCACTGGCGGAAGCATGAAGCCGAGGAACAGCAGACCGGCGAGGAAGATGGCAAGCCAGTTGAGGGCCGCCTCGCGGGACTTCTTGTTCCCGCCCAGCGTGGCGAACGCGGACCAGAGGCCGTGGCGCACGTGGAGGGCCAGGATCAGCATCACGATTCCGTAGAGCAGCACCCACCACCACTGCTGGAAGGTGAAGACCATCCGCTCGTACGGGCTCAGCGTGGAGTAGTCCTCGCCGAGGTTGACTGCGAGCCAGGTGAACTGCGCGAGGTGGAAGACCACCCACACGAAGATGATGACGGAGCCCCAGCGCACGGTGCGCACGGCGTAGGACGTGGCGAGCGTGTTGCGCTCCACGTACGCGGTGCCGCGTGCGGCGCGCGCACGGAGCCACAGCTTGACCGCTGCGTAGCCGTGCACGGCGAGGGAGATCACCAGGAGGATACGGAGGACGAGGAGGACGCCTCCGTGCGGGATGAGGGGATAGAAGGCTTCGCGGAGCCAGGTTGCGTACCCGTCGTATGCCTCCGGACCCCAAAGTATCTTCAGGTTCCCATACATGTGGAGCACCACGAACAGCACGAAGAACAGGCCGGTGAGGGCCATGAGGATCTTCCACGCCACTGTGGTGTCACGGGCTCGCCTCTTCGGCGCCAGCGTCTTTGATGTCACTACTGTTGAGACCACGGTCCCCAGCATAGCCAGTGGTTGCCCTCTTAATTCGGCCTAACGGCCCGGATGGCGCACAATTTTACGTAGTAGTGGTCGCGTCAGCCTCATGACCAGCGCATCCTTCCCCGATCTGGGGTAGTACCTCTCCCTGATCGCGAGCGGTTCGAACCCGTGGTTCAGGTACAGCGCACGCGCGCCGGGGTCGTCCGCCCGCACCTCGAGGAACACCTCGCGCGCCCCCCTCTCCTGCGCGATCGCGAGCAGTTCGCGCAGCATCCGCGAGCCGATCCCCCGGCGCCTCCACCCCGGGTCCACCCCGATCGTCAGGATCTCCGCCTGGGACCCGCAGTACACCCCGCCCCACGCCACCACCAGCCCGTCCACCTCGTAGGCGCGGTACGCGCGGGTCCGCTCAGCGAGTTCCTCGCGGTACATCCCCTCGGACCAGTCGTCCGGCGCGAACAGCTCCGCCTCCAGTTCCAGCACCCGCCCAAGGTCCGTCTCGCGCAGCTCGCGCACGATCCCCGACGACGGCGGGCCCACCTCCCCGCCCGGCTCGCCACTCGTTTCCGCTCGTCCCGACGACGGCGCGGCCACCTCCTCGCCCACGTCACGCACCGCTCGGGTCGGGGCGGGGGGCGGGGGCGACGGGAGCGGGCGTGGTGCCGCCACCTGGGCCGGGCGTCGCGCCCCCCGCGCGGGCCGACGTGCCGCCAGCGAGCGAGGGCGTGGTGCCCCCCGCGGGTGCCGGCGTGGTGCCGCCAGCGGGAGGGGGCGTCGTCGCCCGGGCACGGCCCGTGGGGACCTTCGCATCGGGGCGGCGCAGGTAGAGCGGCTGGGTGGGCAGGGGCAGCCCGGCGGCCGAGCGGGCGGCGGCGATGCGGGCGAGCACAGCCGGGTCCGCAGCCACGGGGGTGCCGGGCAGCAGGTCCGGGTAGAGGAGGGTGGCGGGGCCAACGTACGCCGCGCCGTCGGGAGGGTGGAGCTCTGCGGCGGGTCCCACGTAGAAGTCCCCGAGCCGCTCCACGTCGTGCGGGCCGGCCTCGCGGTAGGTGGCGGCGTAGACCTCGCGGCGGCGGGCGTCGGTGACCACGGTGACCAGCCCGCCGGGCGAGGAGTCGAGGGCGGTGCGGGCGATGGCGTCGAGGGAGGGGACGCCCCACAGGGGCAGGCCGCGGGCGAACGCGAAGGCGGACCCGGTGACGATCCCGGCGCGTAGCCCGGTGAACGGGGCGGGGCCGGTACCCACCACCACGGCCTCGGGGGTGCCGCCGCCCGCGAGCACCTCGGTGAGGAGCACGGCGAGCTGGTCCGCGTGCGCACGGGGATCGGAGCTCTGGGCGCGGCGCACGGGGTCCCCGGTGAGGGCAACCGAACTGCCCTCGGAGGTGTCGATGGCGAGGATGGTCATGGGGTTCCTTCCGGTCGGCGGGACCAGGTAATGAGCCCTGCGAGGGCCAGGATCCCGCCGAGCACGATCGCGGCCACGATCACGGGACGCAGGGAGGGCGGGGCGGGGGTGTCCGGATCCACCACCTCGTCCGGGGTGAGGCGGGCGGAGACGAACTGCTGGAAATCGGCTACGGAAATGGTCCCGGCAAGGAGCTCGCGGGCCGGATCGCCCAGGGGGCGCAGCGTCTCCCCCGTGAGGTGGAAGAACACGTCCTCCCCCTCGATCACGTACCTGTCCGTGGGGGCGCTGCGGATCGCGGCGCCCAGTTCCGGGTTCCACACCTCGCGGTGGCCGGCCCCCGCACCGCCCGAGAGCTGCAGCGCGAGCACGCCCACCTCGGCGCCGTCCAGTACCAGGGGGGCCAGCCACGCGTCGGCGCCGCGGACGGGGGCCGCATCCAGGTCCCCCTCGATGTAAGACTCGGACCAGGTGACCGCCTGGATCGGGGCGGACCACTGGACGCGGTTGAGCTGTTCGGCGGTATAGCCGGACCCCGCGGCGCCCGTGATCGCCTCGTGGCCGCGTTCCCGCAGCCACGCGTTCACGGTGGCCTCGGTGACGCTCGCGTAGGTGGGCGTGGGCGAGGGTGTGGGTGAGGGCTCCTCGGGAGGCGCGGTGGCGGCCAGGAGCCAGGGCAGGGTGAGTGCCACCACGAGCGCGGCAAGCCACCGCCTCATGGCCGCTCCCCGGAGCCCAGGGCTGCCCCGATGTCCTTCCACCGCTCGCCGTGGCCCTCGATCGTGACGTGGCGGGCGGCGTCGTCCACGATGTCCACCTCGTCTGCGGCGAGGCCGCCGTGCGGGCGGGTGATGGTGACCTCGAGGCGGTCCTCGGACAGGACCTCCGCGAACCCCTCCCCCCACTCGACCACCGTGACCGCGTCCTGGAGGGAGGTGTCCAGGTCCAGGGCGTCCAGCTCGTCCAGGGATCCCAGCCGGTAGGCATCCACGTGGACCAGTCCCGGCCCGCCGGTGGGGTTCTGGTGGGTGCGGGCGATGATGAAGGTGGGTGAGGCCACGTGCCCGGACACCCCGAGCCCCGCCCCGATCCCCTGGGTGAGGGTGGTCTTGCCGGCTCCGAGGCCGCCGTGGAGCAGGATGACGTCTCCGGCGCGCACGTGGCCCGCGATCCGGGCTCCGAGGTCCCGCATCTCTTGGGGGCTGGTGATGATCATGACTGCTCCCGTGGCACCCGCGCCCCCAGCTGGGTGGTGATCGTGTAGTTGATGGTGCCCGCAGCGCGGGCCCAGTGGTCCGCCCGGGGGTGGCCTTCGCCTGCTCCGAAGAGGACGGCGGTGTCCCCCGGTGCCGCGTCCGAATCCCGGCCGAGGTCCACCACGAACTGGTCCATGCATACGCGGCCCACCACCTCCGCACGCACTCCGGCCACGCTCACCCACGCACCCTGCCCGGAGGCCTGGCGCGGGATACCGTCCGCGTAGCCGAGTGGGACCACGCCCAGCCGGGTAGGGCCCACCGTGGCGGTGCCCCCGTAGGAGACGGGCGTTCCCGCGGGAACGTCCTTCACGGCAATGAGCTCGGCCTCCAGGCGCATGGCGGGCACCAGTCCGAGTGCGGCGGGGTCCGAGCCGTCCGGCGCGAGTCCGTAGAGGGCGATCCCGGGGCGCACCACATCGAAGTGGGATGCGGGGTGCCACAGGGTGCCTGCGGAGTTGGCCAGGTGGCGGACCTCCGCCTCAGCACCCAACTGCGCCGCGCGCTCCACCGCCTCCGTGAAGAGCTCCACCTGGTGGGCGGTGGTGGCGGGGCCGCCTGTGCCACGTTCGTCCGCCCGCGCGAGGTGGGACCAGATCCCCACCACCTCCACACCCGCCTCCGCGAGCGCGCCCTCCACGAGGCCATCCCACTCCTCCGGGCGTGCGCCCTCGCGGGCCATGCCGGAATCGAGGGCCAGGTGGATCCGCGCCGTGCGTCCGGCGCGGCGCGCCGCCTGGCCGAGTGCCTCCACGGCCCACGGTGCGCCGGCCGAGAGCTCGATCCCGGCATGTACGGCAGGCACCAGGTCCGTTCCGGGGGCGAACATCCAGGCGAAGAGCGGGACGTCTGGGAGTTCGGGCCGGAGCGCGAGGGCCTCGGAGACCTGGGCGATTCCGAGCCGCGTGGCCCCTCCGGCAACGGCGGCGTGCGCGGCAGCGATCGCGCCGTGGCCGTAGCCGTCCGCCTTGATGATCGCCATGATCTCCGCGTCCGTGCGCGCCGCGAGCTCGCCCACGTTGTGGGTGATGGCGGAGCCGGAGATCACGGCCCGGGACGGCGGTCGCATGCGCCCCATTCTTCCACCGCCCACGGACGAGTCGCTCACGGGGCTACCGGGGCAGATCTGTAATCACCGCCGGAAGTGCCGCCGCGATGTCCCGGGCACGGATCGGGCCGGTGCCCGCGCCCGCCGCACGCAACCCGGCCACTCCGCGTCCGCCCGCCGCCCGCACG
>CAZTOM010000131.1:0-2143 GCA_964615555.1 uncultured Actinomycetaceae bacterium | reverse complement strand
CGCAACCCGGCCTGGGCGTGGAGCCATGCGGCTGCCGCCCCGAGCCGTGCCACGGCGTGGTCCCGCAACGCGTCTCCCTCCTCCTCGCAGCGGGCCTGCGCGAGCGCGAGCAGGGTGCCGGCGATCCCCGCGAGTACGTCGCCGGAGCCTGCGGTGGCGAGCCAGGGGGTTTCCCCGTCCTGGCTGAGGATCGGTCCCTCGGGCGGGGCCACCACGGTGATCGGACCCTTCAGCAGCACCACCACGCCGTAGCGCTCCGCGAGCTCGCGGGCCCGCATGGCGGGGTGGGTCTCCACGGCGCGGCGCGAGATCCCGAGCAGGGTGGCGAGCTCACCGGCGTGGGGCGTGGCGAGCACGGGGGCCGGGTCCACGCGCAGCTCGAGAGCCGCGCCCAGTTCCGCGAGCGCCCCGGCGTCCACCACCACGGGGACCCCGCGGGAGAGCGCCTCGTCCAGAGCGGCGCGCACCCCCTTCTCCTCCGCCATCCCGCTGCCCACCACGGCCGCCTGGATGCGGCCCTCCGCGATCACGGCCTCCGGGTGGATGGTGGTGAGGCCGGGCGCGGAGCCGAGGTAGCGGACCATGCCCGGGCCGGCGGCCAGGGCCCCGTCCACGGCGAGGGCGGCGGCTCCCGGGTAGCGTTCCGAACCCGCCCAGATGCCCACCACCCCGCGCGTGTACTTGTGGTCGCTGCGGCGTGGCCACGGGTAGAGGTCGGCCACGTCCGCAGCACTAAGCCGCTCAACGCGGTGCTCCGCCTCCGCGAGCGGCAGGCCGAGTTCCACAACCTCCAGATCACCCGCGTACTCGGCGGCAGGTGGGAGCAGCAGGCCTGGCTTCGCGGCGCCCATGGTCACGGTGATGTCCGCACGCAGGAGGGGACCGCGCACGGCGCCGTCGTCGCCCACGCCGGAGGGGACGTCGATCGCGATCACCACGGGCTCGTCCGGGGAGGAATCCTTCTCCTGGCCGAGCGCCTCCACGATCCCGGCGAGCGGCTCGCGCAGCGGACCGGCGAGCCCGATCCCGGCCAGGCCGTCCAGCCAGATGCCCGAACGTCGGGCGAGCTCCAGGAGCCGGTCCGTATCGGTGGAGCGGTCCGCGGAGACGATCTGGGCGGAGCGCACCCCGGCCGCGCGGGCGGCGGCGAGGCCCTCCTCGTGGACGGCCGCGGAGCAGAGGGCCGCATAGACGGTGAGCCCGCGGCGCGCCAGGTCGGCCGCAGCGTAGAGCGCGTCCCCACCGTTGTTCCCCCCGCCCACGAGCGCGAGGGCCACCGATCCGGGGATGGTGGCGCCGTCGTCGGAGAGGACGGCGAGCGCGCGGGTGGCGAGGGCACGGGCGGCCTCGCGCATGAGCGGGACCCCGGCGGCCAGGAGCGGGGCCTCCGCCTCGCGGATGGTGGTGGAATCGTAGGCGCGGATCATGGGCTACCCCCGGCGGACTCGGCGATGACGTACGCGACGGCGAGGCCGCCGTCGTGGGAGAGGGAGAGGTGCCAGCGGTCCACGCCCTGGCGGGCAGCCTCGGCGGCCACGGTGCCGGTGATCGCCAAGACGGGGCGGCCGTGCGGGCCGGTGGTGACCTCGCAGTCGTGCCAGCGCATGCCGCCCGGGGAGCCGAGGGCCTTCGCCACGGCCTCCTTGGCGGCGAACCGGGCGGCCAGCGAGTGAGCGGGCCGCGATCGCTCGGCGGGGGTGAACAACTTCTGCAGCAGGCGGGGGTGGCGCTCGAGGGCGTCTGCGAGGCGCGCCACCTCGCACACGTCCACCCCGATTCCGATGATCACTACTCCACCGTGACAGACTTTGCGAGGTTGCGGGGCTGGTCCACGTCCAGGCCCTTCGCGCCGGCGAGTTCACAGGCGAAGAGTTGGAGCGGGACCACGGTGAGGAGGGGCAGCAGGAGCGTGGGGGTCTCCGGGACCCGGAAGACCACCTCCGCGAACTGCTCCACGTCGCTGTCCCCGTCCTCCGCAATGACGAGGGTGCGGGCGCCGCGGGCGCGCACCTCCTGGATGTTGGAGACCACCTTGGCGTGCAGCTCGGGGCGGCGTCGGGTGGGCACGATCATGAAGACCGGCGTTCCCTCCTCCACGAGCGCGATGGGGCCGTGCTTGAGCTCCCCGGCCGGGAAACCCTCC
>CAZTOM010000130.1:4995-7179 GCA_964615555.1 uncultured Actinomycetaceae bacterium | reverse complement strand
TGGAGGTGCGCTACCAACTGCGCCATAGCCCCGTGCACTCGCTGTGCGAAGCGAATACAAGGATAGTCGCTCAACGGGCATCGCGACAAACGCGCGCTGCGTGATGCCCGCCACCTGCACGGAACCACCCTCCTGCGGCGGCCTACGCGGTACTCACCGTGGCCGCGCCCACGTTGTGGTGTCGGAGCTGCCAGGTGGGGGCCCGCTCCGACTGGTATCCGAGTTCGGACCAGTGGCAGTTCTCCAGGCCCCGCAGGGGCCAGCCGCGTTCGGGATCGTCCTCCATGAGGCTCATCATGAGGAAGGTGAGCGCCGAACCGTGGCTCACCACCACGAGCGTGGAGTCCTCCCCTAGGTCCTGTGCGTGATCGGTGGCCGCGGCAACCATGCGGCGTGCCACATCCAGTTTGGGCTCCACCCCCATCTCCACCGGCGGGATGCCGGCCTTCCACAGGGCGTACTCCTCGGACCGGTAGGTCTCGAGCTCCTCGCGGGACAGGCCCTCGAACTCACCGAAGGCGCGCTCGCGCAGGCGTGGGTCCTCCGTGAAGCCGATCCCGAGCCGATCGCTGATGGCCTGGGCGGTGTCCCGTGCCCTGCTCAGGTCCGAGGAGACCATCGCGCCAACGGGGCGCCCGTCCAGGAAGCGCGGCAACTCGATCGCGCACTGCGCGGCCTGCTCCCGGCCAGTGGCGTTCAACTCGATATCGATGTTGCCCTGGACCCGTCCCTCGAGGTTGTAGTCCGTCTGCCCGTGCCGCACCAGCACGATGCGACCAGCGGTCATTCCTGGGCGGACTCGGGGTCCTGCTCCTCATCGGCAGGCAGTTCGATCACGGGGCAGTCGGACCAAAGCCGCTCGAGCGCATAGAACTCGCGGTCCTCCTCGTGCTGGACGTGGCAGATGATCTCGCCGAAGTCGAGGAGCACCCAGCGTGCCTGCTGGATACCCTCCTTCCGAACGGCTTTCACACCCGCCTTGTGCAACTGGTGCTCGATCTCGTCCTGGATCGCTCCCACCTGCCGTTCGTTTGCCCCGCTCGCCACCAGAAAGACGTCCGTGAGTACGAGCCGCTCCGAGACGTCAAGGGCGAGCACACCCGTGGCCTTCTTGCTGTACGCCGCCTTCGCGGCGATCACCGCGAGCTCGCGCGCGCGTTCGGTAGCTGACACAGATCTCCTCTAGGTGGTGGTGAACAGGGAAAGAAGTGGGGCAAGGGACGCGGCGTCCGGAGCCGGATCGGCCTGGCTGTCCAGGAACATCCAGATGAGCGCCCCGATGATGAAGCACGCCAGGATCAGCACGAGGTAGCGCAGCACCGTGCCGAGCGCCGAACTGGGGCGGGGTGCATCCAGGTCGTCGTAGTCATCGAGATCCTCCTGGCCCACGACCTCCGACCACGGCGCAATCTCGTCCGCGGATTCCGCTGCCGCCTGCCGTGCGGGAGCAGGATCAGCTGACGGGGCTGCCGGGGCTGCGGAGCGTACGACCGTCTCCTGCGCGTCACCGGCATAGAGGGACCTGCGCTGCGGAGCCACGGGGGGCGGCGAGTCCGGGGTCTCGGGGGACGCCACCTCAGGGGCATCCGGAGCCGCGGACGTCTCCGCGGCCTCGGGGGATGGCGCCGATGCAGTGTGGGGCTCCGGCACCGCCTCGAGGGACGCCTGGGTCTCTGCCTGCGCGGCCGCGGACGCGGCGCGCTCCTCCTCGGCCCGGCGGGCCTCCTCGGCTTCGCGGGCGGCGCGCGCCTCCTCCTCAGCCCTGCGCGCTTCCTCCGCCTCGCGTGCGGCCTGCGCCTCGCGGGGATCCTCCGCGGGCGTCTCGCCCAGCGGGATGTGCACCGAGCCGTAGGCAGGAATGGTCGTGGTGGTGGTGGGCTCCTGTACCGGGCGCCGCGCAATCGGACGCTCCGCGGTGGTCTCGGGCCCCGCCGCTGCCCCGGCCTCGGCCTCGCGGCGTGCCCGCTCACGCAGCTCGCGGCGGGTCAGGGGCCGGGACGCAACCGAATCCGGTGCCACGGTGGGCGGTGGTGCCACGGGGGGCTCCGTCGTCGGGGAGCGCTGAAGGGGCGCACCGGACGGAGCCGCAGCAGACGGCGCAGGCTCAGCCGCAGACGCAGCAGAGACGGCGGACGCAGCGGAGAGCCCGGACGCTGCCGAGAGCCCGGACGCCGCCGAGAGCCC
>CAZTOM010000130.1:0-4895 GCA_964615555.1 uncultured Actinomycetaceae bacterium | reverse complement strand
CGGACGCAGCGGAGAGCCCGGACGCTGCCGAGAGCCCGGACGCCGCCGAGAGCCCGGACCCGGCAGAGACAGCGGACGCGGCGGAGACCGCGGACGCCGCGGACGCCGCCTCCCGTGCACGCCGGCGCTCGAGCTCCCTCAGTTCGCGGCGGGTGAGGGGTGCATCCTGGCTCACGTGGGCTCACCAACTTCCGCGCGCTGGAGCTCGCGCTCGGGGCGCCCGTCCGGGCCCACGGGGGGAGCGCCGCGCGCATAGAGACGGTACTTGTCGATGTACTGGACCACGCCGTCGGGCACCAGGTACCACACGGGCTTGCCGGCGGAGACGCGCTCGCGGCAGTCGGTGGAGGAGATGGCCATGGCGGGGACCTCGAGGAGGGAGACGCCCTCCTCGGGGAGCTCATCGGCGGAGAACTCGTGGCCCGGCCGGGTGACCCCCACGAAGTGGGCGAGGGTGAAGAGCTCCTCCGCGTCCTTCCAGGTGATGATCTGGTTCAGCGCGTCCGCTCCGGTGATGAAGTACAGGTCCGCGCTGGGGTAGAGCTCGTGCAGCTCGCGCAGGGTGTCGATCGTGTAGGTGACCCCGGGGCGCTCGATCTCCAGCCGGGAGACGGTGAAGCGCTTGTTGGACGCGGTTGCCACCACGGTCATCAGGTAGCGGTGCTCCGCGGAGGTGACGTCACGGTCCAGCTTGAACGGCTGCGCCCCGGTGGGGACGAAGATGACCTCGTCCAGGCCGAAGACGTCCTGGACCTCCGAGGCGGCCACGAGGTGCCCGTGGTGGATCGGGTCGAACGTGCCACCCATCACCCCAATGCGGCGGCGGTTCCCGTCCATCAACGGTGGTTGGAGGTGTTCCGGAAGGCCCAGGTCACGGCAAGCAGGAACAGCAGGATGGTGAGCGCGATGACGCCCCACCAGATGGGGTGCATGGGAAGCGGGTTCACGATCTCGCCGCTCGACATCGGAACGACGAGCTGAAACAGGGAGCTCCTCACGGCCTCGATACCTCCAAATCGGGTGCAGTTGGGGTCAAGTCTCGCACACTCACCGTGCTACTCGCGGATCTGGCCGGTGCCGTGGACCCTCCACGTGGTGGTGGTGAGTTCGCCGAGCCCCATGGGGCCGCGTGCGTGCAGCTTCTGGGTGGAGATCCCGATCTCCGCGCCGAGCCCGAACTGGCCGCCATCGGTGAACCGGGTGGAGGCGTTCACGATAAGCGCCGCCGCATCGAGTTCGGACATGAAGCGGTTGGCGGAGGTGATGTCCGAGGTGACGATCGCCTCCGTGTGGCCCGAGGAGTGGGCCCGGATGAATGCGATCGCCTCGCCCAGGGAGTCCACCACGGTCACCGCGAGGTCCAGGGAGAGGTACTCGGTGTCCCAGTCCTCCTCCGTGGCGGGCGTGCTGGGCACTCCTCCCAGCGCGGCGCTGGCGTCCGGGCACGCGTGCAGCGTGACCCCGGCGTCCGTGAGCTCGCGCCCCACGAGCGGCAGGAACTCCCCCGCCACGTCCTGGTGCACCAGGAGCGTCTCCGCGGCGTTGCACACCCCGGGGCGCTGCACCTTGGCGTTCATCACGATCCGCCGGGCCATCTCCAGGTCTGCGGAGGCGTCCACGTAGACGTGGCAGTTGCCCACTCCCGTCTCGATCGTGGGCACCAGCGACTCCCGCACCACCGTCTGGATGAGGTCCGCTCCCCCGCGCGGCACCAGCACGTCCACGAGCCCGCGCGCCCGCATGAGCTCCACGGCGCCCTCGCGCCCGAACTCGTCGATCGACTGCACCAGCTCCCGCGGCAGGCCCTGGGCCTCGAGTGCCCCCTGGAGCACCCGCACGATCGCGGTATTGGAGTTGATCGCGGCGCTCCCCCCGCGCAGGACCACGGCGTTGCCGGACTTCAGGGCGAGCCCGGCCGCGTCCACGGTCACGTTGGGGCGCGCCTCGTAGATCATGCCCACCACGCCCATGGGGACGCGGACCTGGCGCAACTGCAGCCCGTTCGGAAGCGTGGAGCCGCGCACCACCTCCCCCACCGGGTCCGGCAGGGCGGCCACCTCGCGCAGCGCGTCCGCGATCTGCTCGATCCGCTCCGGGGTCAGGGTGAGGCGGTCCACCAGGCCCTCGCGCATCCCCGCGGCCCGGCCCGCCTCCACGTCCTTCGCGTTCCCCGCGAGGATCTCCTCGGTGGCCTCCACGAGTGCGTCCGCCATCGCGTGCAGCAGGGCGTCGCGGGTGGCGCGGGTGGCGGTGGCGAGCGCGTGCGAGGCGTCCTTCGCCGCGCGGGCAATGTCCGTCACAGTCATGTGAGGAGGCTACCTGCTCCCTCCCGACGGCGGAGCCCCCGCCCGTAGTCCGGGAACCTGCCCGCGGGCGCGCGGTGCGTCAGGCGCTGGTGTGCGCGGGTTGCGTCAGGCGCCGGTGGCGGTGAGGTGGCGGGGCGCGAGGTCGTCGCGGTGGACCACGGGGCGGGAGAACGCATCGCCGAGCTCCACGCGCAGTTGCACGCTCGAGCGCCCGGCCATGCGCGCCACATCCTTCGCGCCGTAGCCAGCCATGCCGCGGGCGAGCACCACGCCATCCGGGTCCACCAGGTCCACCGGGTCACCGGCCTCGAAGTCCCCCCGTACGCCTGTGACGCCGGCGGCGAGGAGGGAACGCTTGTCGTCGATCACGGCACGGGCCGCACCGGAGTCGAGGAGGATCTGGCCGTGCGTCTCGGCCACCCACGCAAGCCACAGCCGCTTGTTGGAACGGCGGTGGTCCGCCACGGCGAACCAGGTTCCCACGCGGCCCTCGCGCAGCGCCTCGCCCACCTTCTCGGCGTTCGCGAGGAGCACCGGGACCCCGGAGTGCGTGGCGATCATCGCGGCGTCCAGCTTGGTGGCCATGCCCCCGGTCCCCACCGCGCTGCCGCGCCCGGAGACGCGGTAGTCAGCGAGTTCCTCGGGGCTGCCCACGGCGGCCACGAGCCGGGCGCCCGGCTCGCTGGGCGGGGTGGTGTAGAGGCCGTCCACGTCCGTGAGGAGGACGAGCACCTGGGCGGCCACCAGGTTCGCGACCAGTGCGGCCAGGCGGTCGTTGTCACCAAAGCGGATCTCGTGGGTGGCCACGGCGTCGTTCTCGTTCACGATCGGCACCACGCCGAGGTCGAGGAGCCGCTCGAGCGAGCGGAGTGCGTTCTGGTAGTGCTGTGGCCGGATCAGGTCCTCCGCGGTCAGCAGCACCTGGCCCACCTGCTGGCCGTGGCGGGCGAAGGAGGCGGAGTAGTGCTGGACCAGGAGCCCCTGGCCCACCGAGGCGGTGGCCTGGGCGGTGGCGAGGTCCGTGGGCCGGGTGGTGAGCCCCAGGGGTCCCATGCCCGCGGCGATCGCGCCGGAGGTCACGAGCACCACCTGGTGGCCGCGCGCCCGGCGGGCGGCGAGTACGTCCACGAGCTGGTCGATGAACTCGAGGTTGAGCCCGCCACCGGGCAGCGTGAGGGAGGAGGAACCCACCTTCACCACGAGGCGGCGGGCCCGCACGATGTCCGTGCGCTCGATGATTGCGTTCAGTGGGCTGGTGGGGAGGCGGTTCCTCCGCGCGTGCTCCGAGGCCTCCCGGATCTCGCTCGCGCTGCGGGCCACCTCCTCGGCGGGGTTCCTAGTCATGGGAGGGATCCGTCCAGATTCCCTCGTCGCGCTCCTCGGCGAGCTCGTCGCGCGCCGCCGTCTTCGCATCCATGCGGTCCAGGTAGCGCTGGCGGCGCTCCTCACGCGTGGGGCGGTAGTCGTCCTCGAGGCGGGAGTCGGTGCCGCGCGGGCCGAGGTGCTCGGCGCCGGTGAGCATGGTGGGCTCCCAGTCGAAGACCACGCCACCCTCGACGGGTCCGATCACCACGGTGGCGCCCGGACGGGCCCCGGCACGGAAGAGCTCCTCCTCCACGCCGAGCCGGTTCAGACGGTCCGCAAGGTATCCCACAGCCTCATCGTTGCCGAAGTCGGTCTGGCGCACCCAGCGTTCGGGCTTCGAACCACGAATCTGGAAGAACGGACCCTCGGGACCCTTGCGCTCGGTGACGGTGAAGCCCTTCTCCCCCACCGCGGGCGGGCGCAGCACGATCCGCTCCGGCTCGGCCTGGAACGGGTGGGCGGAGCGGTGCTCCTCCACCATGGACCCGAGCGCGAAGGTGAGGGGCCGCAGGCCCTCCCGGGAGACCGCGGAGACCTCGAACACGGGCAGGCCCCGCTCCTCCAGCTCACCGCGCACGAGCTCGGCGAGCTCACGGGCCTCGGGGACGTCCACCTTGTTGAGCACCACCACGCGGGGGCGCTCCATCAGCGGCAGGGAACCCTCCAGGTCTGCGAACTGGGCGGCGTAGGCCGCGAGTTCGGCCTCCAGCGCGTCCAAGTCCGAGACGGGGTCCCGGTTCGGCTCCAGGGTGGCGCAGTCGAGCACGTGGGCGATGATGGCGCAGCGCTCGATGTGGCGCAGGAACTCCAGCCCCAGCCCGCGCCCCTCGGAGGCCCCGGGGATGAGGCCCGGCACATCGGCCACGGTGTAGCGCACGTCGCCAGCCTCCACCACGCCGAGGTTCGGCACGAGGGTGGTGAACGGGTAGTCGGCGATCTTGGGGCGGGCGGCGGAGATGGCGGCGATCAGGGAGGACTTGCCGGCCGAGGGGAAGCCCACGAGCGCCACGTCCGCCACGGACTTCAGCTCGAGGACAACCGTTGCCTCCTCGCCCGGCTCGCCCAGCAGCGCAAACCCGGGGGCCTTGCGCTTGCGGGAGGCGAGGGCGGCGTTCCCGAGGCCGCCCACTCCACCGGCGGCGGCGACGTAGCGGGTGCCGGCACCCACGAGGTCTGCCAGGACCTCGCCGTCTGCGGTAGAGACCACCGTCCCCTGGGGTACGG
>CAZTOM010000129.1:0-7218 GCA_964615555.1 uncultured Actinomycetaceae bacterium | reverse complement strand
TCTGCAGCGGCTCGTGCACCGACTTGCGCTGCATCACGCCGGGGGCCTGCAGCTCGAGGGCGCGGCGGCCGGCAAGGTCGGTGATCTCCCCGAGGCCGTCCATCGGGTACCCGAGCGGGTCCACCACGCGGCCCAGGTAGCCCTCGCCCACGGGAACGGAGAGCACCTCACCGGTGCGGCGGACCTCCTGGCCCTCCTCGATGCCGGTGAAGTCACCGAGCACGATCGCGCCGATCTCCCGGACGTCGAGGTTCATCGCGAGTCCGAGCGTGCCGTCCTGGAACCGCAGCAGCTCGTTCGCCATCGTGCCCGGAAGCCCCTCGATGTGGGCGATGCCGTCCGAGGCCATGGCAACGCGGCCGACCTCCTCGGTCACCACCTTGGCGGGCTCGTAGGCGTTCACATACGTGTCGAGAGCAGCCCGGATCTCTTCGGGCTTGATCGTCAACTCGGCCATTTGATGGGGCTTCCTTCTTCGTGTGGACCCGGGAGGGGTCGCTGGTCAGTCGGTGAGGTCGCGCTGGAGCGCGGCGAGGCGGGAGGAGATCGTGCCATCCACGATGTCGTCACCCACCACGATCCGCATCCCACCCACGATCTCGGGGTCGATTCGAACGTGGACCTGGACATTGGTGCCGTAGCGGTCGGCGAGGACGCGCTCCATCCGCTCCTGCTGGGCGGAGGAGAGCGGGAGCGCGGTGGTCACCACCGCCACCTTCCGGTCGCGCCGCTCCGCCGCGAGGCGGGTGTGGGTCCGGAGGGAGGAGATGACGCCGGGGTGGCGCCGGGCGGCCACCATGCGGCGCAGCATCATGAGGGTGTACTCGGAGACCTTGCCCCCGAACACGTCCTCCACGAGCCGCACCCGCTGCTCGGGGCTCTTGTTCCGATCGCTGAAGGAGTCCCGGAGGCGCCGTTCCTTGGTGAGGAACTGCTCCACCGCGAACATCTCGTCGGCCATCTGGACCAACTGCCCGTTCTTCTCGGCGTCTGCCATCACGGCGAACGCCGCGAGCCGGCCGATCGTGGCGGCGAGGTCGTCCTCATCCGACCAGTGCGAGCGGGCGAGGCCCTTCGCGAGGTCGAGGACGTCCTCGTGCACCTTGCCGCCGAACACGTTCTGGATCAGCGTGGCCTTGGCCTCGGGGTCCGCGGCCGGGTCGGTGACGATCCGGCGCAGCTGCGAGTTCTGGTCGAGGGTGTCGGTCACGAGCAGCATGTCGAGCGCCATTGCCTTCAGGTCGCCCGAGGTGGAGGCCATGACGGTCTCCCACCGCTCGGCGGCGGCGTCGAAGGACGACTGGCTGATTGCTCGCATGGCCATGACTACTTCTCCCCCTCCGCAACGATCGCTGCGGGGCGCTCGGCCTCGAGGTCCGCAAGGAACCGGTCGATCACGCGGGTCTGCATCTCGCCGTCGGTGAGGGTCTCACCCACGATGCGGGACGCGAGCTCGCTGGCCATGAGGCCAACCTCGGAGCGCAGCGAGATCTCGGCGGCCTGGCGGTCGGCCTCGATCTGGCGGTTGGCGTTCGAGACGATCCGCTGGGCCTCGCTCTCGGCCTTGGCGCGGGCCTCGGCCACGATGGCCTTGCCCTCGTCCGCGGCGCGGTCGCGGATGCCGGCGGCCTCGCGGCGTGCCTCGGCGATCTCCTGGTCGAACCGCGCGCGCAGCTCGGCTGCCTCGGCGCGGGCCTGCTCACCTGCCTGGATTCCACCCTCGATCTTCTCCGCCCGCTCGTCGAGCAGTGCGGTGACCTTCGGGAGGACGAACATCACCATCGGGATCGCGATGATGGCGATTGCCACCAGCGACCAGATGATGTCGTACCACGGCGGAATGAGCAGGTCGATGCCCTCGGGCGTGTTCGACGCTGTCTCGAGTGGTACTAGGACGGGAAACACGGAATCGGTCCCCGTCGCTTAGAGGATCAGGCCGGCGACCAGGCCGAGGAGGCCGAGGGCCTCAACGAACGCCGCACCGATGAACATGTTGATCCGGATCGGGCCGGCCATCTCCGGCTGACGCGCGGTCGCTTCCTGGGTCTTACCCACGAGGATACCGAGGCCGATACCCGGGCCGAGTGTTGCGAGACCGTAACCGATCGTCGCAATCGAACCCGTGATGCCTGCCTGTGCGACTTCTTCCATGGGAGTTTCCTTCCGTGTTGGTCGTCCGGGCACCTGCCCGGCCGGCTTTTTTCCCCGCCCCTGGCGGGAAGCTTTTTTCTAGTGCTCCGACGTCGACAACTCGATGTAGACGGCGGAGAGGAGGGCAAAGATAAAGGCCTGGAGGACGGCGATGAACAGCTCGAAGAGCGTGAACGCCACCCCCGCCAGGAGTGTGATCGCGCCGGCGGCCTTCATCGCGCCAGCCGCCTCGAGGAAGAGGAAGTTGGTGGCGGAGAAGCACAGCACCAGCAGGAAGTGGCCGCTCATCATGTTCGCCAGGAGACGGATGGTGAGCGTGACGGGACGCAGGATGAACGTGGAGATCAACTCGATCGGCGTGAGGATGATGTAGATCGGCCACGGCACGCCGGAGGGGAAGAGCTGGCTCTTGAAGAAGTTACCCGCCTTGGACAGCCCGTTCGATCCGTGCGCATGCACGATGCCCGCCCAGATGAACGCGATCAGCGAGATGATCGCCATCGTCATCGGGAAGCCCACCACCGAAGATCCCGCGATGTTGAGGAACGGGATGATTCCCGTGATGTTCATGGCGAGGACGGAGAAGAAGATCACCGTGAGGAGGGGCGTGTACTTCCGCCCCTTCTCCTCACCGAGGACCTCCTCGGCCACCGAGTTGCGGACGAATCCGAGCCCGAGCTCGGCGATCGACTGCTTCCGGCTGGGGACGAGGGACATGCGGCGGGTGGCCCACACAAAGAACAGGGTGATCACGACGGCCGCGAGCACGCGGATCATCATGATGCGGTTGAACTCGAAGATGGTCCCCTCGAACAGGATCGGGAGGGGGAAGAAGTCGTCGAGCGTGGGAGGGTGGAATCCTTCGCCACTGTCAGCCATCGGAAGCATGAGACTCGTCATGGCTGCGAGCGCATTCACGTGGGTTACTCCCGGGGTCGTGACGAACGTGGAGGGGCCGTAGAGGGCGACACAGTCCTCCACGAGACGGGACGAGCCTAACGTATATCCCCCCTGCTGTGCGCTCACTTCCGCGCCGAAGGTCCCGGGTTCCAAGGATTCGTGACAAGTCCCACACGCACCCCAATGGCCGCCAGAACAGTGGGTCAACGGGAGGCTTTGGGGCCGCCACGGCCGCCCAAAACCGGGCCTCTTGCGGGACTCGCGGAGGGGTGCCTGCGCGCCGAACGCCGCCCCTGCGCTACTGGTCCCCGCGCGACCTGCCCGAGCTCACCCGCGCTGCAAATGCCTCCCCTGCGCTACTGGTCCGCCGGTGGCTGGTGCTGTTCTCCGGACGGGCGTGGGGCCGTGTAGGGGACGCGGGCCCGCATCGCCTCGCGCACCTCGATCGCGGTGGTACCGATGATCGCCACCACCACCACGCCGAAGAGGACGAAGCGGTCGTAGAAGTCCTGGCCGCGCACGATGAGCATCACGGCGAAGAGGATCACCACCTTCGCCACCCATCCTCCGAGCAGGGCGCCGGAGGCCACCCAGATGGGCTTGTCTGCCGTCACCTGGCCCAGGACCACCGTGGTGAGGGTGAAGGCGGCCGCGAGCCCCGCACCGAGCAGGGCCGCCCAGACGCCCGGCATCCCAGCCACGCGCCAGCCGATCCCCACACCGAGCACCAGGAGTGCCACGAGCAGGACCAGCATCCCCCGCGCCATGGCGCCGAACATCTCCCGCGTGCCCTTGGCCGTCTCCTCGTCCACGTACCCGAACGCGGGCTGCTTCCTGGCGTGGTCCTCGGTCATACCGGCTCCTCCTGGCTCGTGGGCGTCGCTGCGCCCCCATCCTTCACGTCCGCACTCGTCACGTCCGCACCTGCCGCGTCCGCACCCGGCACGTCCACGCTGGTTACGTCCACACTCGTCGCACCTGAGATCGTCACGTCACTCCGCCCCCCAGTATCCCCTGCCGCAGCTCCCCCACTCGCCGCGCCCGGCGTGCTGGTGCCCCCGGCTCCCCCACTCGCCGCGCCCGCGCCCGCACCCGCGGCCCGGGCCGGTGCCCGCAGCGCGCGGCGGGTCACCAGCAGCGCCACCACCACGCCCGCGCCGGCCAGCAGGGCCACGCGCTCCCATGGCATCACCACGAACAGCATCGCGGAGAAGGAGAGCACGAACGTCCACACGTACATGATGATCACGGCGCCGGTCTGGGAGTGCCCCAGGTCCAACAGCCGGTGGTGGAGGTGCATGCGGTCGGCATGGAAGGGCGACTGGCCCCGCCGCAGGCGTCGCGCCACGGCCAGCATCATGTCGATCACGGGCAGGGCCAGCACGGCCACCGGGAGGACGATGGGCAGGAAGGCGGGGAACACCTGCTCCATGGAGACCCGCGTGGGGTCGATGTTGCCGGTCACGATGATGGTGGCCGCCGCGAACAGCAGCCCGAGCAGCATCGCCCCGGAGTCCCCCATGAAGATGCGTGCGGGGTGGAAGTTGTGGGGCAGGAACCCCATACATACCCCCACCATGGCGGCAAGCACGGCGGCCGCAAGCGAGGAGTAGTCCTCCGGGGAGTGGGCGCGGGTGAGCAGGTAGGTGTAGAGGAAGAACGCGCTGCCGCCGATCGCCACGAGCCCCGCGGCGAGCCCGTCCAGCCCGTCCACGAAGTTCACCGCGTTCAGCGTGAAGACCACCACGAACACGGTGGCGAAGATGGACAGCCGCGTGGAGCCGATCGTGAGCCCGGCCACGGGGAACGTCACCAGGACCACGCCGAAGAACGCCAGGATGAGACCCGCGAAGATCTGCCCGCCGAGCTTCGCCCACCAGTCCAGGTCCCACAGGTCGTCGGCGGTGCCGAGCACCACCACCCACAGCGCCGCGAGCCCCACGCCCACGATCTGGTTGGTCTGCCCGAACACGGTGTTGAGGTAGGGGATCTGCGCGGCTGCCAGCAGCGCCACGAACACGCCCGCGAACATCGCGAGGCCGCCGAGGCGCGGAATGGGGGTGGTGTGGATGTCCCGGGAGCGAACGGGCGTGAGGGCGTGGATGTAGCGCGCGATGTGCCGGGCGATCGGGACCAGCAGGAAGGTCACTGCGGTCGCGATCAGCATCACCAGCAGGTAGCTACGCACTCGCCTCCGCCCCACCGTCCGGCCGGTCAGCACCCGACGACGCAGCCCCACCACCCGTCGTCGCCCCACCGTCCGGCTGGTCAGCACCCGACGACGCAGCCCCACCACCCGTCGTCGCCCCACCGTCCGCAGGCGCGAGTTCCGGGACCACCTCGCCGAGCTGTTCGGCCGTGAGCAGGCCCTGGCGCACGATCCGCATGGGAACGCGGGTGGCGTCCACGATCGTCGAGGGCACGGGCCCGGGAGTCGGCCCGGCGTCCAGGTAGACGGCCACGTCCCCGCCGAACGCCTCCTCGGCCGCCTCCGCGGACTCGGCTGGCGCACTGCCCGTCAGGTTCGCCGAGGTCACCGCCATCGGCCCCCACCGCTCGAGCAACGCGAGGGCCACGGGGTGGTCCGGCATGCGCAGGGCCACGGTGCCGTGGGTCTCCCCCAGGTCCCAGTCGAGCGAGGGCTGGGCGGGCAGGATGATTGTGAGCGGGCCGGGCCAGAACGCGGAAACGAGGTCCCGGACCTCGCTGCGGATGTCTACC
The DNA here is from genome assembly GCA_964615555.1 of uncultured Actinomycetaceae bacterium. Lineage (GTDB taxonomy): Bacteria > Actinomycetota > Actinomycetes > Actinomycetales > Actinomycetaceae > JAAZBW01. Next base: position 1,446 of record CAZTOM010000129.1, on the reverse strand, counting down.
GCGAGCGCGTCCAGCACGTGCGGGTTGGCCACCAGCACGGGTGGGGGCATCTGCCGTCCCCGACCCTTCGCCGCCAGCAGCCGGCCCACGGCCTCGGCGCTGAACGCGTCCGAGCCGATCCCGTAGACCGTGTCCGTGGGGAGCACCACGAGCCCGCCGCGTTCGAGCGCGCGCACGGCGGCGTCCAGGGCCCGTGGGGCGTCCGCGGCGTAGTCGAATCTCACCGCCGCTCCTCTCGCTCACGCCGCGCCACCACGTACCGGTCCCGCCCGGCCAGGTCCTGGCGCGTCTCGATCATCGTAAAGCCACCCGCCGCCTCCACGAGGCCCCGCACCGCCGCGCCCTGCTGGTCCCCGTGCTCCATCAGGAACGTCCCGCCGTCCCGCAGGAGTGCCTTCGCCCTCCCCACGACGGCGCGCGGCACCTCCAACCCGTCCTCTCCCCCGCCGTAGAGTGCGGCCGGCGGGTCCCAGCGGTGCACCTCGGGATCGCGGGGGATCCCGTCGGGCGGGATGTACGGCGGATTCGCGACGACCACGTCCACCCGCCCGTCCAGCTCCCGTAGCGCGGTGGCCGCGTTCCCCTCCACCACGACGACGCCCGTCCCGTTCTCGCGCGCGTTCCGTTCCGCGAGGGCCGCCGCAGCAGGATCCAGTTCCACGGCCCACACCTGGGCCGCGGGCACGGCGCGCGCGATGGCGATGGCCACCGCGCCGGACCCGGCGCACAGGTCCACCACCACGGCTACCTCCCGCACCTCTCCCCCCGCCGAGGGTGCGCCGGACGTGCCAACGGAAGCCTCGCCGTCGCCCCCCACCCCCATCGAGGGTGCACCGGACGTGCCAACGGAACCCCCGCCGTCGCCCCCCACCCCCGCCGAGGGTGCGCCGGACGTACGAACGGGGGCACCGTCGTCGGCCCCCACCCCCGCCGAGGGTGCACCGGACGTGCCAACGGGGGAACCGTCGTCGGCGAGGAGTGCGCGGATGGCAGACTCGGTGAGCTGTTCCGTCTCGGGGCGGGGGATGAAGACGCCGGGCGCGGTGGCGAGGCGGACGGCGTGGAAGTGGACCTCGCCGGTGATGAGCTGGAGGGGTTCGCGGCGGGCGCGGCGCTCCACAAGGGAGTCGAAGAGCTCCTCGAAGGCGGGGCTGACCTCGTCCACGAGCTCGAGGATGCCGCCGTCGGTGAGCTCGAGGACGTGGCGGGCGAGGATGCGGGCGTCGGTGGCGGGTGAGGGGACGCCGGCGTCGTCGAGGGTGCGGCGGGCCGCACGGATCAGGGCGCGGAGGGGCTGGCCCTCGGTGTCAGCGGTTGCCGGCGTTTGCAAGGCGCTCGGCCTCGTCCATCTCGATGGCGGAATCGATCACGGGCGCGAGCGCGCCACCCAGCACGGCATCCAGGTTGTAGGCCTTGTACCCGGTGCGGTGGTCCGCGATGCGGTTC
>CAZTOM010000128.1:1902-7225 GCA_964615555.1 uncultured Actinomycetaceae bacterium | reverse complement strand
GGCGCGCCGCCATCATCCAGTCCGATGTCCGCGATGCCCGCGCCCGCCTCCTCGCCGACGACCTGGTCCAGGCCCAGGCCCGCCTGGCTGCCGACCGCGCGGACGAGGATGCGATCTTCACCCGCAAGGCCGAGGTGGAGGAGGAGATCGACGAGCGCCGCCGCACCCTCGCCGATGCCGAGCGCGCCGCCGCGGAACTCGCCCCCCGCCTGCGCGAGGCCACCGATTCCTTCTACGCGCTCACCTCCCTGAAGGAGCGCTTCACCTCGCTCGGCCAGCTCGCCGCCGAGCGCGTCCGCCACCTGGGTGCCCCGAGCGCACCCCGCCACGGCGAGGACCCCGAGGAGCTCGACGCCCGCGCCGCCGCCGCCCGCGAGGAGGAGGAGAAGCTGCGCGAGGAGGCGGAGGCCGCCTCCGGGACGCTCGCCGAGGTGGTGGCCGAGCGCACCGCCGCCGAGGAGGCCGAGCGCTCCGCCGAGCACGCGCTGGCCGCCGTCCACCGGGGCGTGGCCGACCGTCGCGAGGGCCTCGCCCGCCTCACCGGCCAGGTCTCAACGCGCCGCTCCCGCCTCGAGGCGGCGCAGGCGGAGCTCGGCCGCGCCCGGGAGTCCCTGGAGCAGGCCCGTGCCCGCGCCGAGAAGTCGGAACTGGACTTCGCCCGGCTCGAGCAGGAGGTGGCCGGGGCCGAGACCGGGGAGGAGGGCCTGGACGCCGCCCACGAGGCCGCCGAGGCTGAACTCGCCCGGGTGCTCGAGGCCGAGGCGGAGCTGACGGAGCGCGAGCGGGAGATCCGCGCACGCCTGTCCACCGCCTCCACCCGCGCGGAGACCCTCGCGCTGTCCCTGAAGCGCACCGATGCCACCGCCGCCCTCGCCTCCTCCGGCGCCACCGGCATCGAGGGCACCCTGCCCGAGCACCTCCACGTGGACGGCGGCTGGGACGAGGCCATCGCCGCCGCGCTCGGCCCCTGGGCGGACGCCGCCCTCGCCGCCCATCCCGGCGCCGCCGTGGACGCACTCCGCGCCGCCCGTGACGGCGAGTCCGGCACCGTCCGCCTGGTGGTGGGCGCCCCCACCGCCCCCGGCTCCGGCCCCACCATTCCCTCGGGCCTCCTCCCGGCCGCTACCGTCCTCTCCTCCGACGACGACGCCACCCTCGCCTCGGTCCGCCACCTCCTGTCTGCGGTGGTGCTGGTGGAGGACCTCGCCGACGCCCGCGCTGTGGTGGAGGAGCACCCCGGGCTCGTGGCGGCCACCCGCGCCGGGGACCTGCTCGCCGCCACCCACGCCACCGGCGGCGCGGGGGAGGAGGGCTCCTCCGTTTTTGCGCTCCAGTCGGCCGCGGAGGAGGCGGCGCGCGACGTGGACCAGGCCACCCTGGACCTCGAGGCCGTCCGCTTCGAGATGGGCCCCCTGGCCGAACGGGTGGAGGAGGCCCGGCGCCGCTCCCAGGAGACGCTCGCCGAACTCCACGCCTCCGATGCCGCGTTCGCGGCGAGCACCGAGCGGCTCGGCCAGCTTGCCTCCGCGATCCGCTCCGCCCACGCGGAGGCCGAGCGTGCGGTTCCCGTGATCGAGCGACTTGAGGGTGAACTGACTGAGCACGAGCGCGAGCTCGCCGCCCTCGCCGAGCGCCTTGAGATCGCCTCCCGTGAGCCGGATGAGGCAGAGGCAGACCTGGCCAAGGCGAGCGAACAACGGGACGCGGCTTCCGCCGTCGCCCGGGAGGCACGCCGGGCGGAGACGGACGCACGCCTCCGGTTGCGGACCGTGGAGGAGCGCGTGGCGGCGATCGCCGGGCGGGCGGCCTCCCTGCAGGCGGCGGCGGATGCGGAGCGGGTGGCGCGCCGCAGGGCAGAGGAGCGCGAGCGGCGCCGCAGCCGGCAGGCGACCGTGGCCACGGAGATCCGCGAGCGGGCGGAGCAGGTGCTTGCCGCGCTTGAGGTCTCGCTCGAGCAGGCCGCGGACGCGCGCGCCGCCACGGACGAGGAGCGCGAGGTCCATGCCGCCGCCATCACGGCGGCCCGAACGCGGCTGGACGAGCTTGCCGCGGAGCTCTCGCGGCTCACGGACGCCGCCCACCGGGATGAGGTTGCGCGCGCAGAGCAGCGTATGCGGATCGAGGGCTTCGAGGAGAAGTCGATCACGGAGCTCGGGCTCGATCCCGAGGTGCTCGTGGAGGAGTTCGGACCCCACACGATGGTGCCCGTGTTCGTGCCCGGCGGGATGGAGGAGCCGGAGAGGATCCCCTACGTGCGCGAGGAACAGGAGAAGCGGCTCGCCAAGGCGTCCCGGGACCTGGAGCGGCTCGGAAAGGTGAACCCGCTCGCCCTCGAGGAGCACGCCGCGCTGGCCGAGCGCCACCAGTACCTCACCGATCAGCTCAACGACCTGCGCAAGTCCCGCACCGACCTCCTGGAGATCGTGCGCGAGATCGACGAGCGCGTGGAGACCGTGTTCACGGAGGCGTTCGCGGATACGGCGGCCCAGTTCGAGCAGGTGTTCGCGCGGCTCTTCCCGGGCGGCGAGGGCGCGCTCGTACTCACCGATCCGGAGAACATGCTCAGCACCGGCATCGAGATCGAGGCCCGCCCCGCCGGCAAGAAGGTCAAGCGTCTCTCCCTCCTCTCCGGTGGCGAGCGCTCGCTCACCGCCGTGGCGCTGCTGGTCGCGATCTTCAAGGCGCGCCCCTCGCCCTTCTACGTGATCGACGAGGTGGAGGCCGCCCTTGACGACACCAACCTCGGCCGCCTCCTCGAGATCTTCCGCGAGCTGCGCGAGGACTCCCAGCTGATCGTGGTCACCCACCAGAAGCGCACCATGGAGGTGGCCGACGCCCTCTACGGCGTCACCATGCGTGACGGCGTCACCGAGGTCATCTCCCAGCGACTCGAACGCGAGTGAGCCCCACCACCGGCCTGCGCCGGCGTCCCGCACGCCACACTGCCCACCGCGGCGAAGCGGCGCCCACGCGTGAGACCCACCACCGGCCTCCGACACGCTGGGCAACCTCAAGGTCAGATTGAGGGTTGGGGTGCGACGATGGCCGTATGCGTCTCATCCTGTTCCTCGGCGTGGTGCTCCTTGCGCTCGCCATCCTGGCCGTGCCCCTGTCCGCACGCCTCCCGCAGGAGGGCCTCATCGCCTGGTTCCGCTCGGCGTTCGCCTCCCTGCGCGAACCGCGCCTCGAGCAGGACGAGGCCACGGACGTGGACATCGAGGACCTCCTCTCCGATGATCCCTCCGTCCCCGGCTACGTCACCCCAGACCAGCTCCGCGGCCGCGTGGACGATCTGCGGCACGTCTTCACCCGCTGACCCGCTCGCCCGCTCACCCGCTGTCCCGCCGACGACCGAGCCTGCCCTCGCTTGTCCCCTCACCTCCTGCAGTGCTCGCCAACGGTGCGCCGACGACGCGACCCGGCTTCCGTCGTCGTGCCAGCTTTCGTGGGGCGTGCCCGAGTTCGTCATGCCTGCCCGTGTGGGTCCACCACATCACGGGACGTCTGTTTCGAACACCTGTTCGTTCTTGTCAGTGGGTCCTGAGAAGCTGGATTCATGGCCGGACAGGTACAGGTTGAGCAGCTGGGCGGGGCAGTCGCTGCGCTCGCCGATGCCTGTGCGCGCGCACTGCCGCCGCTGACGGTGGCGCCGGAGGACCTGGCGGCCGCGGTCGGGGAGATGAACGACCCGGGGCTCGTGGCGGTCCTGGCGGCCGTGGGTGAGGTGACGAAGCGGGCCGAGGTGATTGGCGCCGTCGTGGCGGGAGAGGTGGCACGCCGCTCGGCACGGGAGGCGGGCGCGGAGGGCCTGGCGCGGCGGACGGGCTTCGCGACTCCCGGGCGGATGGTGGCGGACTCGCGCGGGGGCAGGATGCGCCGCGCAATCGAGCTGGTGAAGGTGGGGGAGGCCACCGCAAGCCGGCACGCGCTCACGGGCGATATCCTTCCGGCGATCCGTCCACACGTGGCGGCCGCGCTCCATGCGGGCCTGATCACGGTGGACGCGGCGCACCTGGTAGTCAGCATGCTGGAGCGCGTGGCACCCCGGGCGAACCCCGTGGAGTTGGACGCGGTGGAGGAGACGCTCGCCCGCCAGGCGGCGCAGTTCCCGCTGGCGCAGTTGGAGCGGCTCGTGAAGTACGCCGAGGCCCGGCTCGATCCGGATGGCCTGGAGCCGAAGGAGGAGGACCAGTACGCCGCCCGCTCCCTGACCATGCGCGAGGACGCGAAGGGGATGCTGCACCTGCGTGGCGTGTTCGATCCGATCACCGGGGCGCCGATCAAGCTCGCCCTGCAGGACTACGCGCAGGCACGCATGCAGAAGGCCCGCGGCCACAACGCCCCCGGAGGGCCGGATGCGCCCGAGGGTGGGACCGGGCCTACTGCCGAAGCTATAGGCGAGTATGAGGAGCACGCGCGCGTCGGGTCCGAGGCCGGGGCCGTCGGCGGGGGCGTGGATGGCGTGGCAGCTGGCCGAGCGGGTGCCGTGGGCGCACGAGACGCTGATGGCGCAGGTGCTGATGGCGCAGGTGCTGATGGCGCAGGTGCTGATGGCGCAGGGGGCGGCGCGGCGCCCATCGAGGTGGAGACGCGCACGATCGCTCAGTTGCAGGCGGATGCGCTGGCGGACTTCGTGCGCCACATCCGAGGCTGCAAGGACACGAGGATCTCCCTGCCCAAGGTGACCATGGTGGTGCGGGTGGACCTCCCGGACCTCGAGGAGCGACTCGGCGGGGCGGGGGTCGCGACGATCGATGGGATGGACGAGCCGATCTCCGCGGGCGCGGCCCGCCGGCTGGCGGCGTCCGCAGACCTCATCCCGGCCGTCTTCGGGACCGACTCGATACCCGTGGATCTCGGCCGGGACGTGCGCACCTTCACCCGCCCCCAGGTACTCGCCCTGTGGGAACGTGACGGCGGATGTGCCATGTGCGGCCAGACCACGTTCGTGGAGGCACACCACCTCCGATACTGGGGCCGCCACAGCGGCCGCACCGATCTGAGCAACGGCGTCTTGCTGTGCTCGCGGTGCCACCACCTCGTCCATCGCGACGAGTGGGTGATCGAGATCCGCGCGGGTGAGGTGTGGTTCCACCCGCCCGCCCACATTGATCCGGACCGAGAACCCAGGCGTGCCGCGGCCAACCCCCGCCGGCGCGCGACCCCAGCGGCGTGACACCTCGCCACCAGTGATCCTCCGCTCCATCGGGACTCCTCGTGGGCGTGATCGGTGGTGCCCGGGGGAGGGGGTGGCGGGGGTGAGCCTGCGGTGGTGCCCGGGGGAGGGGGCGGCGGGGGTGAGCCTGTGGTGGTGCGTGCCGTA
>CAZTOM010000128.1:0-1802 GCA_964615555.1 uncultured Actinomycetaceae bacterium | reverse complement strand
GGTGGTGCCCGGGGGAGGGGGCGGCGGGGGTGAGCCTGTGGTGGTGCGTGCCGTAGATCTCGTTGCCCGGGTTGGTGGGGGAGCCCCCGGATCGGCGAGACTGGGGGCATGCCAACTGAGATTCTGATTCTCCTGATCGTCGGCGTCGTGCTCGTGGTGGGCCTCATCGCGTTCGTCGCGATGCGCAGCCGCGGTGACAAGAACGCTCGCCTTCCCGAGCGCGAGGCGAGCCCGTACCCGGGTGACCTGGGGGCGGAGCCGGGGGGCGGCGTCGGGACGTTGGAGCGCGAGACGGACGTGGACGTGCTCGAGCCCCCGGTGGCCGAGCCGCCGGTGGCCGAGTCCCCGGCCATCCCCACCCTCGAGCAGCCCGAGGTCTCGGGCACCCGCTGGCAGCGGCTGCGGGCCCGGCTGGCGCGCTCCGGCGCGATCGGCAACGCGATCCTCTCCATCCTCTCCAAGGACAAGCTCTCCGAGTCCGACTGGGAGGAGATCGAGGAGACCCTCCTCATGGCGGACGTGGGTCTCGATCCCACCACCCGGCTGATGGACACCCTGCGCACCGAGGCCAAGGTCATGGACACCTCCGATCCGGAAGCCATGCGCGAGGTGCTACGGCGCGAACTGCTGGCGCTCGTGGGCCCGGACATGGACCGCTCCCTAGACGTGGCGCCCGGCATGGGCGATGACGGCCAGAAGCATCCCGCCTCCATCCTCGTGGTGGGCGTGAATGGGACCGGCAAGACCACCACCGTGGGCAAGATGGCCCGCATGCTCGTGGCAGACGGCCACCAGGTGCTCCTCGGCGCGGCGGACACGTTCCGTGCGGCGGCCGCGGACCAGCTCGAGACGTGGGGCGGGCGCGTGGGCGTGCCCGTAGTCCGCTCGGACCGCGAGGGTGCCGACCCGGCCTCCGTGGCGTTCGAGACGGTGAAGAAGGGTATCGAGGAGGGGAGCGATGTGGTGATCGTGGACACCGCCGGCCGCCTCCAGACCAAGGCAGACCTCATGGACGAGCTTGGCAAGATCAAGCGCGTCATGGGGAAGGGCGCCCCCGTGCGCGAGGTGCTGCTCGTGCTGGACGCGACCACCGGGCAGAACGGCATGCGCCAGGCGCAGGTGTTCTCCCAGGCGGTGGACGTGACCGGGATCGTGCTCACCAAGCTGGATGGCACCGCCAAGGGCGGGATCGTGATCGCCGTGCAGCAGGAGCTCGGGGTGCCCGTGAAGTTCGTGGGCCTCGGCGAGGGCGCGGACGACCTGGCACCGTTCGACCCCGCCGGCTTCGTGGACGCGCTGATCTCCTGACGCCCGGGACGGCCACCCGCCCAAGCAGGCCACCCGCACAGGCACGCACCCGCACAGGCGGGCCACCCGCCCGGGTGTGCCCGGCTACGGGACCCGGGCGCCGCCGTCGGGAACTCGCCAGCGCGGCCACGCGCCCGGGCGGGCCAGGCTTCGGGACGCGGGCGCCGCCGTCGGGAATGGGGAGCAGCGCGGCCGGAAGGTACCCTAGAGGGCAGACTCGCACCAACGTAAGGACCCCAGTTGTTCGCTTCACTCTCTGACCGGATCACTGCCTCGTTCCGCTCGTTGCGCGGCAAGGGCCGCCTGAGCGCGGAGGACATCGAGTCCACGATTTCCGAGATCCGCCGCGCCCTGCTGGACGCGGACGTGGCGCTGCCCGCCGTCCGCGCGTTCACGGCGCAGGTGCGGGAGCGCACCGAGGGGCTCGAACTCTCGCAGGCACTCAAGCCCTCCCAGCAGATCATCAAGATCGTCAACGAGGAGCTCATCTCGAT
>CAZTOM010000127.1:0-7229 GCA_964615555.1 uncultured Actinomycetaceae bacterium | reverse complement strand
GTCTACATCGCGGTGCCCGGCAAGGTCTTCCGCACGGACGCCCTGGACGCCACCCACACGCCGGTGTTCCACCAGGTGGAGGGCCTCGCGGTGGACAAGGGCATCACCATGGCCCACCTCAAGGGCACCCTGGACCACTTCGCGCGCGCCATGTTCGGCCCGGAGGCGAGGATCCGGCTGCGCCCCAGCTTCTTCCCCTTCACGGAGCCCTCCGCAGAGATGGACCTCTGGTTCCCCCAGAAGAAGGGCGGGCCCGGATGGATCGAGTGGGGCGGGTGCGGCATGGTCAATCCCAACGTGCTGACCGCCTGTGGGATCGACCCGGAGGTCTATTCCGGCTTCGCCTTCGGCATGGGCCTGGAGCGCACCCTCATGCTGCGCCACGGGATCCCGGACATGCACGACATCGTGGAGGGTGACATCCGCTTCTCCTCCCAGTTCGGTACCACCTCCCTCGGAAGGGGAATCTGATGCCCTACGTCCCCCTCGAATGGCTCGCGGAGCACGTGGAGCTCCCCGGGGAGACCACCGCCACCACGCTGGCCGCGGACCTCGTGAAGGTGGGCCTCGAGCCCGAGCAGATCGTCCCCGCCGCCGTGACCGGCCACCTCGTGGTGGGCCGGGTCCTGCGCCAGGAGCACCTGGACCACAAGGGCAAGACCATCTCCTACTCCCGCGTGGACGTGGGGGAGGAGCACAACGATGAGCCCGGCACCGGGGCCGAGCCCTCGGACCTGCCCTCCCGCGGCATCATCTGCGGCGCCCCCAACCTGGCCGAGGGCCAGCACGTGCTCGTGGCGCTGCCCGGCACCACCCTGCCCGGGGACTTCCAGATCGGCGCCCGGAAGACCTACGGCCACATCTCCGATGGCATGATCTGCTCCGAGCGCGAACTCGGGCTGGGCGATGACCACGCGGGTATCCTGGTGCTCGAGGAGTTCCTGGGCGAGGGCAACATCCCGCCCGTGGGCACCAACATGCTGGGCCCCCTGGGGCTCGGTACGGACCTCCTCGAGATCAACATCACCCCGGACCGCGGCTACTGCTTCTCCATGCGCGGTGTGGCCCGCGAGTACTCCCACTCCACGGGCGCCACCTACACGGACCCGGTCAGCCGCATCACCCCCCCGCCCGCGGACCCGGCCTCCCCAGGCTTCCCGGTGAGCCTCGAGGACCCCCAGCCCCTCCACGGGAACCCCGGCGCCACCCGGTTCGTGCTGCGCACCGTGCGCGGCGTTGACCCGGGCGCCCCGAGCCCGGACTGGATGAAGCGGCGCCTCACGGAGGCCGGGATGCGCCCCATCTCGCTCGCCGTGGACATCACCAACTACGTGATGCTGGACCTCGGCCAGCCCCTCCACGCCTACGACCTCGGCCTCATGAAGGCCCCCATGGTGGTGCGCCGCGCCCGCCCCGGTGAGCGCCTCACCACCCTCGACGACCAGGACCGCCGCCTCGATCCGGAGGACCTCCTCATCACCGACGACGGCGGGGAGCGGGTCCTCGGGCTCGCCGGCGTCATGGGCGGGGCCTCCACGGAGATCAACCCCGCCACCACGGACGTGCTGGTGGAGGCCTTCCACTTCGACCCCTCCACGATCGCCCGCACGGCGCGGCGCCACAAGCTGCCCTCGGAGGCCGCCAAGCGCTTCGAGCGCGGCGTGGACCCCCAGCTCGCCCCCTACGCCGCCCAGCGCGTGGTGGACCTGCTGGTGGAGTACGGCGGTGGCACCGCCGATCCCGCCGTCACGGACGTGGACATGACCACCCCGCCCGCCCCCATCGTGATGGACGGCCTGCTGCCCGCCCGCCACGTGGGCGTTGACTATTCCATCGAGCAGGTCACGGAGCTGCTCGAGCAGATCGGTTGCACCGTCACCCGCTCCGGCAACGAGCTCACGGTCACCCCGCCCTCGTGGCGCCCCGACCTCACCATGGGCGTGGACCTCGTGGAGGAGGTGGCCCGCCTGGCCGGCTACGACTCCATCCCCTCCGTGGTCCCGCCCGCCCCCGCCGGCCGCGGCCTCACGCCCACCCAGCGCCGCCGCCGCGCCGTCCTGCGGGCACTCGCCGAGCACGGCCTGCACGAGGTGCTCTCCTACCCGTTCGTGGGGGACATCCACACCACGCTCGGGGTGCCCGCCGACGACCCGCGGCGCACCATGGTCCGCCTGGCCAACCCCATCGCGGACGACCAGCCCTTCCTGCGCTCCACCATCCTGGCCTCGCTCGTGGAGACCGCGCGCCGCAACGTGGGCCGCGGCAACCCGCTGGCCGTCATGGAGGCGGGCATGGTCACGCGTGCCACCTCCGCGCCGGGCGCCTCACCGCTCCCGCCGGTGGCCCTCCGCCCCGACGACGACGTGCTGGCCGCCATCCGCGACGCCGTCCCCTCCCAGCCGTGGCACCTTGCGGCCATTGCCGCCGGTCCCCTCGCGCCGGGAGGCGCGCTTGGGTCCGTGCGCGCCGTGGACTGGGCCGACGCGATCGAGCTCGCCCAGCTCGTGGGACGCACCGTGGGGATCGAGCTGGAGCCCCAGGCCGCCACCTACGCCCCGTGGCACCCGGGCCGCTGCGCCGCCCTCCGCATCGGAGAGCAGGTGGTGGGCCACGCCGGGGAGCTGCATCCGAAGGTGCTCGAGGAGCTCGACCTTCCCGAGCGGACCATCGCGTTCGAACTGGACCTGGACGCCGTCTTCGCGGCAGTGCCCGAGGACCAGCACCAGGTGGAGCCGGTCTCCACCTTCCCCGCAGCCAAGGAGGACATCGCACTCGTGATGGACGCCTCCATCCCCGCCGCCTCCGCCCTCGCGGTGGTGCGCCGGGCCGCCGGGCCGCTCGCCGAGGAGGTCCGCCTCTTCGACGAGTACCGCTCCGGGGCACTCGGGGAGGAGCTGAAGTCCCTCGCCTTCGCCCTGCGCCTGCGGGCACCGGACCGCACGCTCGCGGCGGAGGAGATCGCCGCCGTCCGTGCGGACGTGATCGCCGCAGCGGAGGAGGAGCTGGGGGCGAGGCTGCGATGAACCCCGCGCCCGCCCGCACCGCCCTCGTCACGGGAGCCTCCCGGGGGATCGGGCACCACATCGCGCTCGGGCTCGCCGAAGCGGGCCTGGACGTGGCGATCAGCGCCACCGATACGGACCGCCTCGAGGCGACCCGGACGGAACTGGAGGCGCGCGCACCCGGGGTGGGTGTCGTCGTCGTCCCGGCAGACGTGACGGACGCCGCCCAGGTGGGCGCCGCCGTCGCCGCCGCGGAGGAGCGCCTGGGCGGGATCGACCTGCTGGTGAACAACGCCGGGCGGATCGATTCCGAGGTGCCGCTGTGGGAGGCGGACCCGGAGGAGTGGTGGGATGTGATGGCGGTGAACGTGCGCGGGCCCTTCCTGCTGGCCCGCGCCGTGCTGCCCGGGATGCTCGCGCGCGGGGGCGGGCGGATCATCGACGTGAACTCCGGCTCCGGGACCCGCGACTCGCGGGTGGCGAGCGCCTACACGGCCTCGAAGACGGCGCTGTTCCGGATCGGTGGGGCCCTCCACCGGGCGGGCCACGAGCAGGGGATCCGCGCGTTCGAGATGGCGCCCGGCGTGGTGGCCACGGACATGACGGCGGGGATGGCCCTCCACGAGGGCCGCACCGAATGGACCGAACCGGGTGACGTGGTGGCGCTCGTGCTCGCGCTCGCGCGCGGCGAGGGCGACCACCTCTCGGGCGGATACGTCCGCGTGGGACTGGACGATCCGCAGCATCTTGCCAAAACCCGGACGCGGCGCACGCTCGGCCTCGTGGACGAGCCCGTGGATGGGACTTTCGTTTGAGCCACCACCTTGACGAGTGGGGAAGAATGGCAGGCATGAAGGTCCTCGTCGTGGTCTCGTCCAAGCACGGAGCAACTACTGAAGTGGGTGCGGCTATCCAGGAGGAGCTCGCCGATGCGGGCTTCGACGCCGCCCTCGTGGAGCCCGGCGACGTCCAGTCGCTCGAGGACGTGGGTGCGGTGGTCCTCGGATCTGCCGTGTACATGTCCCAGTGGATGGAGTCCGCCCGCAACTTCGTGTCCTACCACGGCGCCACCCTGCGGGAGATCCCGCTGTGGGCGTTCTCCGTGGGCCTGTCCGGCGTGCCGATGGGCACGGTCCAGGACCCGCGCCGCATGGGGGAGGCCCTCGTCCGCCTGAACCCGATCGACCACCAGACCTTCAAGGGCAAGCTCGACTTCTCCCGCCTCTCGCTACGCGAGCGCTCCGTGGCCCGCCTTGGCAACGCCCCCGAGGGCGACTACCGAGAGTGGGACAAGATCCGCGAGTGGGCCCGCGGGATCGGCGGGGACCTGAAGGAGCAGGAGAACCTCGCCTGAGGCCCCCCGCGGCCCCTACGCGGTGAGCACCACCTTCCCGGTGGTCTCCCGGCCCTCGAGCGCCCGGTGTGCCTCGTGGGCCTGCTCGAGCGGCAGGCTGAGCCCCACCTCGATGTCCAAGCGCCCCCCGGACACGGCGGAGAACAGCTCCTCCGCCCGCCACGCGAGCTCCTCGGGCGTCGCGATGTAGTGCCCGATGAACGGGCGGGTCACGTACAGGGAGCCGGCAGCGTTGAGGCGCTGCAGGTCGAACGGGGGGACCTGCCCGGACGCGCCACCGAACAGGGCGAGCAGCCCCCGCGGGCGGATCGAGGCGAGGGAGCCCTCGAAGGTGTCCTTGCCAATCCCGTCGTAGGCCACGTCCACCCCGTCCGGGACGATCGAGCGCACCGCGTCCGCGAGCGAGGTGCCGAGGTCCGCCAACTCCTCCATCACGATCACGTGGTGCCCGCCCGCCGCCTCGGCCACCCCCGCCTTGGCAGCCGTGCCCACGGTGGTGATCACCCTCGCCCCACGGGCCCTGGCCAGCTGGATCACGAGCCGGCCCACCCCGCCCGCCCCGGCGGTGATGAGGATCGTGTGCTCCGCGCCCACCGGGAAGGTGGAGGCCACCAGGTAGTGGGCGGTGATGCCCTGCAGCGGGATCGCCGCGGCCGTGGCGGCGTCGATGCCGTCCGGGACCCGCAGCACCGAGGAGGCGGGGACGGCCACGAGCTCCGCATAGGACTCGGCCACGCTCGTCCAGGCCACGCGCCCACCCACCGCGAGGTCCTCCACGCCCTCCCCGAGTGCCACGATCCGGCCCGCGCCCTCCATGCCGGGGATGAGGGGGAAGTCCCTCGGGTAGACCCCCGAGCGGTGGTAGGTGTCGATGAAGTTGACGCCCGCGGCCTCCAGGCGGACCAGCACCTCGCCCTCACCCGGCTGGGGATCGGGCGCCTCGCGCCACTGCAGGACCTCGGGACCGCCGGGATGGGAAGCAACAACTGCGCGCATGCGCCCATCGTGGCATCCGCCCCGGTGGGCGGGGAGGGGAATGGGGCGGGTGGGCCGCGGGGAGGGTGGCCCGGGTGTGCCGCGTCCCACGCCGGACAGCATTGCTGCATATATGCGCGTGAGTGTATCGTCATGCGCATGACTGTGACGGTTGCGGTGGCCGGTGCCTCGGGCTACGCCGGCGGCGAGATCCTGCGCCTCCTCCTCGCCCATCCCGAGGTGGAGATCGGGGCCCTGACGGCGGCGTCCTCGGCCGGCACGCCACTCGGCCAGCACCACCCGCACCTGCGACCGCTCGCCGGCCGCATCCTCGAGGAGACCACGCCGGAGGCGCTCGGCAGCGCGGACGTGGTCTTCCTCGGACTGCCGCACGGCGCCTCCGGTGAGGTGGCCGCCGCGCTCGAGGCCGCCGGCTCCCAGGCCGTCATCCTGGACGCCGGCGCGGACTTCCGCCTCACCAGCGCCGCCGACTGGGAGCGCTTCTACGGCTCCCCCCATGCCGGGAGCTGGCCCTACGGGCTCGCCGAGCTCCTCCACGACGGCGAGGCCTCCCCGGCCGCGCAGCGTTCCCTCCTCGCGGGGGTGCGCCGGGTGGCGGTCCCCGGGTGCAACGTGGCGGCCGTCACTCTCGCGATCCAACCCGGGGTGGGGCTGGTGGAGGTGGGGGACATCGTGGCCACCCTGGCCGTGGGCTACTCCGGGGCCGGGAAGGCCATGAAGCCGCACCTGATGGCCGCCGAGGCCTTCGAGTCCGCCGCCCCCTACGCCGTGGGGGGCACGCACCGCCACATCCCGGAGATCGAGCAGAACCTCCGCGTGGCCGGCGCCGCGTCACCGAGGGTGGCGTTCCAGCCGATCCTGGTGCCCATGTCCCGCGGCATCCTCGCCTCCGTCACCGCCCCCTACTCCGGGGACCCGGCAGGGCTCCGGGCCGCGTGGGAGGCCGCCTACGCGGACGAGCCGTTCGTGGAGCTCCTGCCCGAGGGCACCTGGCCCACCACCGCCATGGTGGCCGGATCCACCAGCGCACTCGTGCAGGTGGGCCTCGACACACACTCCGGGCGCATGATTGCCATGTGTGCACTGGATAACCTAGGCAAGGGCACGGCCGGGAGCGCCGTGCAGTCCATGAACCTCGCTCTCGGGCTCCCCGAGACCGCCGGACTCTCCGCAGTCGGCGTGGCACCCTAGGAGAAACGCATGAGCGTCACAGCGCCCGCCGGCTTCGATGCCGCCGGGGTGACAGCCGGGCTGAAGGAATCGGGCCGGCCCGATGTGGCCGTGGTGGTCAACACGGGACCCCTCAACGTGGCCGCCGCCGTCTTCACCACCAACCGCGTGGTGGCGGCCCCCGTGGTGTGGTCCCGCACGGCCGTGGCGGACGGGTTCGCCCGCGCCGTGGTCCTCAACTCCGGCGGCGCGAACGCGTGCACGGGCGCTCCCGGCTACCGGGACACGGAGAACACCGCCGAGTTCGCCGCCACCCGGCTGAACCTGGCGCCCACGGACGTGCTCGTCTGCTCCACGGGCCTGATCGGGGAGCTACTCCCCATGGGGAAGCTGCTCCCCGGCGTGGCCGAGGCCATCGACGCGGCCCACGACGACGGCGGCCCCGACGCCGCCGAGGCCATCCTCACCACGGACACCGTGACCAAGCAGGCGGTGCAGATCCGCCGCGGCTGGAGCGTGGGTGGTATGGCCAAGGGCGCCGGGATGCTCGCGCCCGGGCTCGCTACCATGCTCGTGGTCCTCACCACGGAAGCCGCCGTCTCCCGGGAACTCGCGGACTCCGCGCTGCGGGAGGCCCTGCGCTCCACGTTCAACCGCGTGGTCTCCGACGGGTGCATGTCCACCTACGTCACCGTGATCCTCATGGT
>CAZTOM010000126.1:5412-7263 GCA_964615555.1 uncultured Actinomycetaceae bacterium | reverse complement strand
CATCGCACGCCGTAGTAGTTCTGGACGCGGCGCTCGGTGGGCAGGCCGTTGTCATCCCAGCCCATCGGGTAGAACACCTTCTTGCCGCGCATCCGCTGGTAGCGCGCGATCACGTCCGTGTGCGTGTAGGAGAACACGTGGCCCACGTGGAGGGACCCGGAGACGGTGGGGGGCGGGGTGTCGATCGAGTAGACCTGCTCGCGGGTGGCGGAGCGGTCGAACGCGTAGGTGCCCTGGGCCTCCCACTGCTCGCTCCAGCGGTCCTCGAGTCCCTCGGCCCTGACCTTGTCCGGCACTCGCGGGGCTGCGTAGCTGGCGGGTGTGGTGGGCAGGGTGCGGGAGGCCGGGGACTGCATGGAACTCATGGCGCCATTGTTCCACGGGAGGCACGCGGCCCCCGAATTCTTTTGCCGCCCGTCCCATGCGGCAGGATGGAGTCACCCAGTTGGTCCAGCGAATGTGAGAGGCAGCAATGGAGATCGTCATCCAGGCCGATCCGGAGGTCGCCGGCGACCTCGTGGCCCAGGAGATCGTGCGGCTCTTCGCGGCCAAGCCCACCGCGGTGCTGGGGCTGGCCACGGGTTCGAGCCCGCTGCCGATCTACCGGGCGCTGCGGGCCCGCTTCAAGGCCGGGGAGTTCTCCTTCGCCCAGGGGCAGGCGTTCACGCTGGACGAGTACGTGGGACTTCCCGAGGGCCACCCGGAGAGCTACCGCGCCGTGATCAGGAACGAGATCGTGGACCACCTGGACCTGCCCGCCTCCTCCCTCCACACCCCCGACGCCCACGGCGGCGACCTCGAGGCCGCCGCAGCCGCCTACGACCGCTCCATCACCGAGGCCGGCGGCGTGGACCTGCAGATCCTCGGGATCGGGGAGAACGGCCACATCGGCTTCAACGAGCCCGGCGGCTCGCTCGCCTCCCGCACGCACGTGGGAACGCTCACCGCCTCCACCCGCGAGGCAAACGCCCGCTTCTTCGGCGGCAACCCGGATGAGGTCCCCACCCAGTGCATCACCCAGGGGCTTGGCACCATCATGGAGGCCCGCGCGCTCGTGCTCGTGGCAACGGGGGAGAAGAAGGCGCAGGCCATCGCTCAGCTCGTGGAGGGCGGCGTCTCCCAGAAGTGGCCGGCCACCATCATGCAGCACCACCCACGCGCCACCGTGATCGTGGACGAGGCCGCCGCCGCGCACCTCGAGCTGGCGGACTACTACCGCCACACGTACGGTTCCGCGCCCACCTGGCGCGCGCAGTAACCCCGTTCCCGACGACGCGCGGACGCCGGCGCGGAACGGGACGGCGGCGCGAAGGTGAGCCCCGCCGCCCGGGGGATCAGGCCCCGAGCTCGCGGTCGCGCGCCACCACGCCGTCCACGAACCGCACCACGGCCGGGCTGAACCCCGCCTCTTCCGCCGCCACGAGTCCGGCGATGGTGGTTCCACCCGGGGAGGTGACGGTGTCCGTGAGATCCGCGGGCGTGGTGCCCCCGGCGAGCCGCTCGAGGACCAACTGGGCGGAGCCGAGCACGGTCTGCGCGGCGATCTCCACGGCCAGGGCCTTCGGGATGCCGTGGCGCAGCGCGCCGCGGGCGAGGGCGTCGATGAAGTCGTAGGTGAGGGCGGGCCCGGCCCCGGCCACGGCCGAGAAGGCGCCCATGTCCTTCTCCTGGATCTCGATGGCGCGGCCCACGGACTCGAACGCCGCCAGCACGTCCGCCACCTGCTGCTCGGTGGCGTGCTCGTTGCCGGCCACGGCCGCCATCCCGGCGCCGATCTGCGCGTTCACGTTCGGCATCACCCGCACGATCGCGGTGCCCTCCGGCAGCCAGGAGGCGAGCCGCTGGAGCGGC
>CAZTOM010000126.1:0-5312 GCA_964615555.1 uncultured Actinomycetaceae bacterium | reverse complement strand
ACGCAGCGCCATGCCCTCGTCACCGGGGCCTCCACCGGGATCGGCGAGGAGGCCGTCCGCGCCCTCATCGCCACCGGCTGGACCGTCACCGCCTCCGCCCGCCGCGTCGAGCGCCTCCAGGCCCTTTCGGAGGAGACCGGCTGTGACGTCCTCCCGGCCGATCTCACCTCCGACGACGACGTCTCCCGCCTCGTCTCCCACGTCACCTCCCGCTTCCCCCACGTGGGGGCGCTGGTCAACGTGGCGGGTGGGGCACTCGGCGTGGATCGGATCGAGGACGCCCAGGTGGAGCGCTGGCAGCGGATGTACGAGATGAACGTGCTGGGGACGTTGCGGCTCACGCGGGCGTTCATTCCGCTGTTCGTGGAGAAGGGCGGCGACCTCCTGTTCGTCACGTCCACGGCGGGGCACGACACGTATCCCGGTGGGGGAGGGTACGTGGCCGCGAAGCACGCGGAGCGGATGATCCCCCTCACCCTGCGCCAGGAGCTGGTGGGCGCGCCCGTGCGCGTGATCGACATCGCACCGGGGCTCGTGAAGACTCCGGAGTTCTCCCTGAACCGGCTCGGATCGGCCGAGGCGGCGGAGAAGGTCTACGCCGGTGTGGCGGAGCCCCTCACCGGTGCCGATGTGGCCGAGGCGATCGCGTGGACCCTCAATCTTCCGCGGCACGCGAACATCGACTCGATGATCATCCGCCCGGTGGCTCAGGCCACCAACACGCTGATCGCCCGGGAGGGGTGAGCCTAGCGCGGGGGTGGTGAACCCGGCGCGTGGGCCCTTGGTTCTGGTGCGTGGGTGGTGGCCCGATCAGGTGGCCGGTTGGGCGTTCGCCTCGCGCTCCTTGATGAAGTCCCGCATGGAGCGGAGCTTGTGGTTGCGGGCGGCCATCTCGATCTGCTCGGTGGAGGCGCCGGCGGAGATCAGGGCCAGGATGCCGTCGTGCTCCTCCACGGAAACGCGGGAGCGTCCGGGGAGGCGGTAGAGGCCGCCGCGGCGGATCACGGCCACGCGCTCCCACTCGCGCTCGAGGATCTCGAACATGTGGTGGTTGGGGCACGGCGTGGCGAGCTGGCGGTGAAAACGGGTGTTGAGGTCCGTGAAGAGGCGGGAGTCGAACTCCCCGGAGTTCACCAATGAGCGCATCTGCTCGTTCGTGGCGATCGCGTCCTCCAGGAGCTCCTCGTCCAGGTGCTGGGCCGCGAGCGAGGTGGCGGCGCCCTCGAGGTAGGCGAGGGTCTGCATAGCGTCCGCGTAGTCCTCGACGTCAATACTGGCCACCTCCGCGCCCACGTTGCGCGTGAAGGTCACGAGGCGCTCAGCCTCCAGGCGGCGGATCGCCTCACGCACGGGCACGGGGGAGACCCCCATCTCTCGTGCGATCTGGTCGAGCACGATCCGGTAGCCGGCCACGTACCGGCCGGCCACGATCCGGCCGCGCAGCTCGCGGTAGACGGCCTCCGACTTGGACAGGGGAGTGCCCGTGGGCTGCTTCTGGGGTGGCATATGAAATCCTGTTCGATTTGGTATCGCTCATTATGCCCATATGGACGGGGAAATGTGAGGCGCAGGACGGGGAAATGTGGGATGTGGGACGCGGAAATGTGGGAGATGGGGACGGGGAAGTGTGGGGCGTGGGACGCGGAAATGTGAGGGGCCGGGCGGAGAGGTCTCCGCCCGGCCCCGTGTGGGGTGTCGCTAGATCCGGACCATGTCCGGCAGCCAGAGCACGATGTCCGGGAAGGCGAACAGGATCGCGATCACAGCCAGGTCAACGATCACGAACGGGAGGACGCCGGCGAACACCCGGTCCACCTTCACGCCCGCTGTTCCGGCCACCACGAAGCAGTTGATGCCGACGGGCGGGGTGACCATGCCGATCTCGATCAGCTTCACGAAGATGACGCCGAGCCAGATGCCGGAGAACCCGAACTCGATGGCCACCGGATAGATGAGCGGGACCGTGATCACGAGGATCGAGATGGTCTCCAGCATCATTCCGAGTGGGAGGAGCGTGGCCAGCAGGATGATCAGGGTGAGGGTGGGGGACAGGCCCCAGCCCATCACGCCGTCGGCGAGCATCCGGGGGACGCGGGCGAGCACGAAGAAGGAGGAGAGGATCGAGGAGCCCACGATGATCGAGAAGACCATCGAGGTGGTCCCGGCCGTCTCCTTCAGGGAGTCCACCACGGCCGTCCACATGGCGCGGGGGCCCTCCTTCCACATCTCCGCGATCAGCATGGTCCCGGCCACGAGTGCGCCGATGGCAGCGGACTCGGTGGGCGTGAACACACCGGAGTACATTCCTCCGAGCACAATCACGAACAGGACCATCACGCGGATCACACCGCGCATCGGGAGGTCGCGCAGGCGCTCCACCGGCTTCTCCACGGAGATGGCCTCCTGGATGCGGCGGCCGCGCACCTCGTGGGACGCGATGTCCGAGGTGGAGGTCCGGGAGGATCCGCCCGCCTCGGCGAGTACGGCGGCGAGTTCGGGCTCGCGAGAGGCCTCGAGTTCGTCCGCCGTTGCTGCGGCCAGTTCGGCGTCACGCGCCCGGGTGCGGCGCGAGGCGATGATGATGTACACCGAATAGGCGACGGCGGAGAGGACACCCGGGATGATACCGGCGGCCAGCACTTGGCCCACGGAGAGGCCGGTCATGATGGCGTAGAGCACCAGGATCACCGACGGCGGGATGAGCACTCCGAGCGTGCCGGCCACTGCCACCGTGGCGGTGGCGAGGGGGAGAGGGTAGCCGTGCTTGCGCATCTCACCCACGGAGAGCTTGGACATGGTGGCCGCGGTTCCGATCGAGGAGCCGGAGACGGCAGCGAAGCCGGCGCAGGCCATGACGGTGGCCACGCCGAGTCCTCCCGGGAACTTCCGGAAGACGTAGGCAGCCACCTGGTAGACCTGTTCGGCCACCTTCGCCTTCACCGCGAACATTCCCATCAGGGTAAACATGGGGATGATCGTGAGGGAGAAGCTTGCCACCTGGGTGAAGGGCACCGAGCCGATCGTGGCGGTGGCGTGGTCGAAGGAGCGCAGCAGGACGAGGCCCACGGCCCCGGAGATTCCGAGCGCGAACGCGATGGGCATCCTGATCGCCATCAGGGACAGCATCAGCAGCAGGATCGCGATTACGAGCATTCCGTTGCTCATCGGTCTGTCTCCTCGGTGGTGGTGTCAGTGGACGGCTCCTCCACGGCGAGGGCGGTGGTGCCGGTGGGTGGATCGTCTGCCGCGGCGGCCCGTTCGGCGATCTGCTCCGCCTCTGCAGTGGAGGTAGCCGGGGTGCTCCCAAGGCGGGTCTTGATTGCGTCGGCCTCCTCGGTGAGCTCGAACGGACGCACGGGGGCGTCGGCGAGCTGCTCGGGGGAGGTGAAGCCCATGACCTCACGGCCACGGAGCGTCCTGACCATGTTCGCGATGGCGACGACCAGCATCGCGGCGAAGCCGATGGTGATCAGCCACCGGGAGGGGTACATCGGCCACGTGACCAGGCCCATCCGGATCTCCTTCTCCGCGGTGGACTTGGCCGCCCGGAGACCGGTGGCGTAGGTGGCCCACGCCAGGAAGACCACGGTGACGATCCAGGCGATCGCCACCACGATCTTGCGGGCTCGCGCCGGGAGCCGCTCGGTCAGGAGGTCGATCTGACTATGGGAGTTGGTGGAACCCGTGTAGGCCATGCCGAGGAAGACGGCGGCGACGAGCGCGGTCTCGCTGATCTCGAGGATGCCCGGTATCGACCGATCGTAGAAGAGTCGGAAGAAGACATCGGCGGAGATCGCCACCATCATGACCACGGTGGCAAGGGTGGCGACCACGCCGAACACGGAGGTGAGTGAACGGACGATTCGTTCCATTGGGTGCTCTTCTGTTCTGGTGCCTTCCGCCGGCCGGGGTCGGCGGACTTGTAGGAGGTGGGGGGAGCGTATCGTTACCGAACGCTCCCCCCACTCAACTCACGGCGATCAGCCGTTTTCGGACAGGAAGCGGTCGACGCACGCGGAGATTGGATCGTCCACGAGGTCGGGCGCATCGGCGAGCTCGGCGAGCTTGTCCTGGTACTGCTGGAGGTACTGCTCGGCGTTCTCGAGGCCGTCCGTGGTGGCCTGGTCGATCCACTGCGTGACCATCTGGTCACCCACGAGGTCCTTCCACTCCTGGGTGGCAGCCTCGTCCCAGCGGTCGAAGCGCTCGGTGCCCTGGTACTCGAGGATCGCGTCGCACTGGTGCTGCGCGGCCGCGTTGAACTCGGCGATGCCGCCGCCGGTGTTGAAGTCCTCGCGGACCTCGTCGAAGACCGACTTCAGGTCATCGGGCAGGGCGTCGTAGACGTCCTTGTTCACCCACATGGAGAACACGGTGTAGTGGCCGAAGCCCGGGTCCGTCCAGTAGGGCAGGAGCTCCATCAGGCCGTAGTCCACCGGGCCATCGAAAGTCCAGGCCACGCCGTCGGCGAGGCGGTTCTGGATACCCTCATAGGTCTCGGCAGCAGCGATGGAGACGATGTTGGCGCCCACGAGCTGCAGGGACTGCTGGGTGTAGGGGCCAATCGCGCGCAGGCGGAAGCCGTCGAGGTCGGAGATGTCGTCGATCTCCTCGTGGCTGCCCATGATCAGGCGGCCCACCGGCCACGCACCCACGAACTCGAGGTCGTTGCGCTCCCAGAGGGCCTGGGCGTCCTCGTTCTCCATGTACATCTCGTACAGGGCCTGCTGCACCGCGGAGGCGTTGTCCGCCATGAACGGCAGGGAGACCACCGTCTGGGTCGGGAAGAGCGCCGGGGTGTAGTCGGTGATCGTCACGCCGATGTCGGCGCGGCCATCACGCACGCACTCCGCGATCTCCGGCCCGGGGCAGACCTCCTCCGGGTTGGTCACGTCGACGCTCAGGCGGCCGTCGGACCGCTCGGAGAGCTCGTCGAAGAACCACATGGTCACCGGGTGGTGGGGGACCGTGGTCTGGACCATCGTGGCGAGGTTGAGGGTGACGGACTCGCCGCTGGGCGCCGGGTCGCCGCCCTCGGACGCTGTCTGCTCGCCACCGGCCGCGGGGGTGGTGGTGCCGCCCTCGCCATTACCGCCACAGGCGGCAAGGGCGAGCGCTGCGACGGCCGCGAACGCCATCGCGGCTGAGCGCTTGGTGAAACGCTTGGACATGTTTCTCCTTCGGTTGTTCGGCTCCCTTGTCGAAGCCGGAGGATGTGTGGGGGCCGGGGTGGCCCCCACACCGGGGGTTGGTGGAATCAGACCTGGTTGCCGAGCTTGAAGCCCTGCTCGGTGTCGCCCTTGCGGGTGTAG